>NZ_JBEOVY010000178.1:0-15642 GCF_040295745.1 Saccharopolyspora sp. NPDC002686 | reverse complement strand
ATCCGCCGAATGCCACGAGAACCTGCTGCACGTGAGCCGCACTTCCTCTGGCCGCCATCGCCAGGAACACCCGGCCACCGAAGAATCCACAGCCGGGCAGCGGGCCCCGGTGACTGGATCGACTTGCGTCAGCCGTCGGTGTCCCGGGCGGGGATCGCCGCACCCGGTACGTCGGCCGGGGCGTAGAACGTGGTCTCACCCGGGAACGGCTTCTCCCAGCCGGTCGCCTCGTACCAGCCGAGGTGGTTCAGCTGAGCGGGGTTGAACGCGTCGACCTTGTCGGCCGTCCCGTTCGCCTGCTGCTGGGCCTTCCAGTCGGCCCACTGCGCCGCGAGTTGCTGCTTGTCGGCGGGCACCGAGGTGGTCGTCATCGCCGGCTGGGCCGGAACGTCCGCGCCGCACTCGGGCATCGTCTTCAGCCCGTCGGTCAGCGGCACCTGGTTGGGCACCGCGTTGTACGGCGTGAAGTCGGCGTGCGGGGTGAACGCCTGGCTCATCGGCGAAGCCGCGGTGTCCTTCTGGTTCATCGGCTGGATGCCGAGGATCTGCTCCACGGTGCGGAGCATGGTGATCTGGCTGCCGTAGTGGTTGTCCACCACGCCGTGGTTGGCCCACGGGCTGATGATCTGGACCGGCGCGCGGTGGCCGTCGACGTGGTCGGCGGCGGCCTGCGAGTCGTCCTCGACCACGAAGATGGCGGTCTCGGCCCAGTACTTGCTGTGCGAGATCGTGTCCACCAGCTTGCCGAGCGCGAGGTCGTTGTCGGCGACCTGGGCGGGACCGTTGGTCGCACCACCGGTGTGGTCGTTGGACAACCACATCATGTTGAGGTTGGCCGGACCGTTCTTCTCGAAGTCCTGCTTCCAGACCTCGTACTTGTAGACGTCCGGGACGTTCAGGTCGAACTGCGGGAAGCCCGGCACCGACACCTCGTTCAGCGACGGGATCGCCGAACCGGTCTTGATCGGGTAGGCGCTGGGCTGCCCGGTCGCGGCCATGTTCTTCGCGTCGCACCAGTACGTCTGCCAGGTCGCCCCGGCGGGCTTCTGCTCGAAGTTCAGGAACTCGCCGAAGTTCTTGACGGACTTGCCCGCGTTCTTCGCGCCGGTCCAGATGAAGCCCGACCGCTGGTGCCCCAGCACGTCGTTCTCGGTGTCGTAGCTGCGGATGTACTCGCCCGCGGTCGACTCGGTGTACTCCGGGTTGTCCGCCTGCGTCACGAAGTTGTGGCCTTCGGCGGAGTTGGTGCCGGTGTCGTAGATGTTGTCGTACAGGCCGAACTGGCCGGCCAGCGCGTGGTTGTTCGGCGTGACCCGCTGACCGTAGGAGGCCAGCGACGGGTCGCCGTTGCCCTGCGGCATGTCGCCGAACATCTGGTCGTAGGTGCGGTTCTCCTTCACGACCCAGTACACGTACTTGATCGTCGAGGGGTCGCCGAGCCGGACCGGAACCGGCACCGGCGGCACCGAGCCGGTGCCGGTGGTCTTGGCCAGCGAGTTGCCGCGCCAGCCGTTCTGGGTGAACACCTTGCCGGTCTCGCCCTTGATCACGTCATCGCTGGGCAGCGCGAAGTGCGTCAGGCTCGAGGTGGTGTCGTGCGTGCGGTGCTGGTTGGTGGTCGAGCGGCGCGCGTCGATGCCGCGGGTGTTCGACACGACGATCTCGCCGCCGACCTGGGCGATCTCCGACGGGGCGTAGTCGGTCGGCAGCAGGCCCACGAAGCCGGCCGGCTCCACCGGGTTGGCGTACTTGTACACCGCGACCGCGTTGGCCCGGCCCAGGGTCACCAGCAGGTGGCCGTCGTCGGTCAGCGTCGTCGCGGTCGGCCCGTACCCGACCGAGGCGTCGGCCCACGGCTGCGTCGCGATGGTCTGGGCGACCTTGCCGCTGGCCATGTCGATGACCGACACGGTGTCCGAGAAGGTGTTGGTGACGAACAGCGCGCCGTTCTTCGCGTACAGCGAGGTCGGGTGCAAGCCCACGTCGATGCTGGCCGGCGCGGCGGCCGGGTCGGCGACGTCGATGACGCTGACGGTGCCGGTGGTGGCGGAACCGGTGTCGCCGTTGGCCGGCACCTGGGTGCCGTAGGAGTTCATCGTCGTCTCGCCCGGCTGCGCCGGACGACCGCCCTCGTTGCTCACGTACAGCTTGCCGCCGGCGAGGAGCACGTCCCGCGGGGCGGTGCCCACGGTCCAGCTCCGCGTGATCGCCCCGGTCGCGACGTCGATCGCGACCACCCGGTTCTGGCCGTTGACCGCCGAGTACACCGTCGAGCCGTCGGGCGAGAACACCGCCTCGCCGACCAGCGCGCGCTTGCCGTCGACCGCGGCGACGGGCACGAACGCCGGGTTCGCCAGCGTTCCGTCGGGGTTCACGGTGAACTTGCGGTACCCGTCGGCCTGGCCCAGCCACAGCGACTTGCCGTCGGGGGAGTACGTCGGGCCTTCCTGTCCGATGTCGTTGCCCGGGATCCGGAGGTTCGCGGCTGCGTTGTTGCCGATCAGCTGCTGGACCTTGTAGCTCTTGAGGTCCACGATGGACAGTGCCATGCCGCCGTCGGTGATGGACGCCGCCATGTGCGTGCCGTCGGGGCTGATCGCCGAGGACATGATCTTGCCGTTGTTGATGACCATGCGCTCGCCGTAGGGGGCGAGGTACTGGTCGGAGGAGATGACCAGGCCGTTGTCGGTGGTCTGGCCCACCTGGTCGGTCCCGAACAGCTCGGTCTGGGCGAATCCGATGCCGGTGCCGGTGATGGCGACGACTACCGCCGATGCGCCTGCTGCGGCGAGGCGCACCGGACGGCCACCTCGCCAGGGGAACCGGGAACCGGTGCCCTCGGAGCGCCGACGATGACGCGTTACGTGCATTGCGTGGTTATCCCTTCGGGAGGGTGGGCAGCAGTTCGACGTTGCCGTCGAACTGCCAGAGCGGGTTCGGCGCGTCCCCGGTCGGGGTGCGCACCAGGAAGTAGCCGTTCACTTCCTTCGGCCCGTCGCCGTCGGCGACGAACCGCCCGTCGGTGGCGACGTCGAGCTGGTAGATGGCCGATCCGGTGGCCTCGACGCCGGGGAGGTGCCAGGAGACGACGCAGCGCCAGTCGTTGCCCGGGCCTTCGGGGGCGATCTGGCCGCCGCCCTTGGTGCACGCCGCCGTGGTCATCAGCTGCGCTTCGGTGACGTCGGGCCGGTTGAGCTGGCGCGTTTGCAGCCGGTAGAGGTGGGCGAAGGCGGTGGCCACCGAGTTCTGCACCTTCTCCTGCTTGATCCCGGAGCCGGTGGCCCCGGTCGCCGGGGTCACGACCGCGGCGGTCGCGGCGAGAACGCCGACCAGCGGCAGCAATCCGAGCGCGATCGCCCGCCGCCCGCCGCCGTCGTGGGTGAGATCGGTGAAGTCCCGCCGCAGGAACAGCACGTAGGCCAGGGCAGTCGCGGCCACCGCCCACACCAGGCTGACCACGACGCCGATCACCAGCGGCTCGAGCTGCGGGGGAGAGGTGAACAGCCCGTTCCAGGAGATGAAGGCGTAGGTGGGCAGCGCGAGGCGGACCGCGACGGGAACCGGCATCATCTGCACGAACTGCATGGCGAAGGCGACGACGATCGGCATCAGCAGACCCATCGGCGACCGTCCCAATGCGACGGACCCGAGCAGCCCGATCGCCGCGAGCGCGAGGGTCGGCGCGAGCACGCAGGCCCAGGCGAGCAGCACCTTCCCCGCGGCGTCGCCCGGTGCGAGCACGTGCCCGTCGAGCCCGACGAGCTCCTGGCCACCGACCGCCACGATCCCGCCGACCACGCTGGAAACGGCCAGACCGGTCACCATGACCAGCAGGACGGTGAGGCTGGCGAGCGCCTTCGCGGCGAAGATCCGCCACGGCGAGCGGACCGCCACCAGCAGGTGGCGCCAGGTGCCGAGCCGGTCCTCGGAGGCGAACACGTCACCGGCGACCAGCGACGCCAGCAGCGGAAGCGCGTACAGCCCCGAAAAGCCCAGCAGCACCAGCGATCCGGCCCACCCGGTGGCGTTCATCCATCGGCCGAAGAGCATGTCGACGGGCAGCGTGGTCTGCTGGCTCACCGCGATGATGAACAGCGCGGGGGCGATCCAGCAGGCCAGGACCAGCAGCCGCACCCGCCACTGCGAAACCAGTTTGACCAGTTCGAAGCGGTATGCGCGCGCCGTCGAAACCGGACTGGCGGCGGGAGCGGGGGCATCGGTGAGGGTTGCGGTCATCGGCTGGACTCCTGCCGCTCGGTCAGTGCGAGGAATGCCGCTTCCAGCGGCGAGACCACGGGCGCGAGCTCGCGCACCGCGACGCCGGCCTGGACGAGCCGCGCCACCAGGTCGTCGAGGGCGGGCACCTGCGCGTTCACCACGAGGACCTCGGAGTCCTGCCCGTCGACGATGCGGATCCCAACGGCATCGGCGGCCAGGCGGCGGGCGGCCTCGGGGTCGGAAGTGCGGATCTTGTAGTCGAGTTCCCGGTCTTCGGCGGCGAGTTTGCCCAACGGCCCGGAGAACACGACCCGCCCGGTGGCGACGATGGTGACCTCGGAGCACAGCGCTTCGAGGTCGTCCATCCGGTGGCTGGAGAGCACGACGGAGGTCCCGTCGTCCGCGAGCCGGGTGAGAACGCTGTGCACGTGCTGCTTTCCGGCCGGGTCGAGTCCGTTGGACGGCTCGTCGAGAACCAATAGGCGCGGCTTGGTGAGCAGGGCAGCGGCGAGCCCGAGGCGCTGGCGCATGCCGAGGGAGAAACCCCGGACGCGGTCGTCGGCGACATCGGTGAGCCCGACCTGGTCGAGCACGTCGTCAATTCCCGCCGTCCGCGCGTCACGGCCGCGGAGCGCGGCCAGGGCGGCGAGGTTCTTCCTCGCGGTCAGCGAGGGGTAGAGGCCGGGGCCGTCGACGAAACCAGCGACCTCGGCGGGAGCGGCGAGCGCCCTACCGACCGGTGTGCCGAGGACGTCGAGAGTGCCGCTGTCGGCGACGGACAGGCCCAGCAGCAGGCCCAGCAAGGTCGTCTTGCCGGCGCCGTTCGGCCCGACCAACCCGTGGATCTGCCCCTGCACCACATCCACGTCGATGCCGTCGAGGGCGACGACGTCCCCGAAGCACTTGGTGATCCCGCGAGCCCGCACCGCCAGGGGTGTTTCCATGCGTCGCCTCCTTAAGCAACGCTGAGAAACTTAGGCCTGGGAACAAACGGGAACGAGGACAACTGGCTGAACGTTGAGGAAACGGAGGGCGGCAAGGGGCCGCGAGACCGGCGTCATGACGGCGGTGAGCATGCGCGCGCCCCCGGACGGTGAACGTTCCGGGGGCGCGGAGGCTCCGCTGGTCCGGAGCGCGTGAAGTCCTGACTAGGTGGAATCCGGCCTGGAGGTGACGTACTCGGTCATCGTGCGGAGCTTGTGGTCGCGGGAGACGCGCTCGATCTCCTGCTGGGAGGCGTCTGCGCGGATGAGCGCGATGATCCGGTCGTGCTCGTCCACAGAGGACATCGTCCGGCTGGGGACGAAGGTGAAGCTGGAGCGCCGGATGCCCGACATCCGCTGCCACTCCCGGTGCAGGAGGTCGAGCAGGTGCTGGTTCGGGCAGTTCTCGCACAGCACCCAGTGGAAGCGGTGGTTGAGCTCGGTGAACCGCACCGGATCCAGGGTTCCCTCGCACATCTCCCGCATCTCCGCGTTGAAGGACGCCGCGTCCTCCAGCTGCTTCGGCGTCACGTGCGGGGCGGCGAGGCTGGTGGCCGCGCCCTCGAGGTAGGCGAGCGTTTGCATGGCGTTCGCGTAGTCGGAGGTGTTGATGCCGGCGACCTGCGCCCCCACGTTGCGGGTGAACGTCACCAGGCCTTCGGCCTCGAGCCGCCGCACCGCCTCGCGCACCGGCACGGGACTCGTGCCGAAGTCGCGGGCGATCTGGTCGAGGACCAACCGGTATCCGCTGGCGTAGCGCCCGGACAGGATGCGGGCGTGGAGCTCCTGGTAGACCTTCTCCGACTTCGACAGCGCCTGCTGCTGCGCACCGGCTGTACTGGGCATCTCCCTCGTTCCGTCCTCGGGTGGCGACACCCGCGATCGTATACGGCGGGGGTGGTCCGGTTGCCCGGACCGCCCCCGCCGCGAGCGGTCATCGGCGGGTCGCCGCAGCGAGTTCGCGAGCTCCCGGGATGTCGAGCGCTTCCGGGCCGAGGGGTTTGCCGGTGCGGTCCTTGATGGTGAACGTCGCGGCCAGCCCGATCGCGGTGAGCGCGAACAGGTAGCCCGACACGGCCATGGCGCTGCCGAACGCGGCCTGCAGCCAGGTCGCGATCATCGGGGCGAAGGCGCCGCCCAGGACCGCGCCGAAGGCGTAGGACAGCCCGGCGCCGGAGTAGCGGACCTGGGCGGGGAACATCTCGGCCAGCATGGCCGCCTGCGGCCCGTAGGTGAAGCCGATGCCGATGCTGAAGACCAGCATCGCCACCGCGATCAGCAGCACGTTCTCGGTGTCGATCAGCCAGAACATGGGGAAGACCCACACGAGCAGGGTGACGAAACCGATCTTGTACACCGCGGTGCGCCCGATCCGGTCCGACAGGATCGCGGCCGACATGGTGGTGACGACCCAAGCCGCGCTGGTGAGGGTGACCAGGTTGAGGATCGTGGAGCGGTCCATCCCCAGCACCGTCGTGGTGTAGGAGAGCACGTAACCGCCGGTCACCATGTAGCCGGCCGCGTTGTTCGCGGCGAAGGTGAGGGTGCCCTGGAGCACCTGCCGCCCGTTGAAGCGGAACATCTGCACGAGCGGCAGCCGGACCCGCGGCTGCGCATCGCCGGCTTCGGTGAACACCGGCGACTCGGCGACGCCCAGCCGGATCACGGTGCCCACCGCGATGAGCACGACGGACAGCAGGAACGGAACCCGCCACCCCCAGTCGAGGAACTGCTGCTCGGTCGTCGTCACGGTGATGATGCTGAGCACGGCGGTGGCGATCAGCATGCCGACCGGCACCCCGATCTGCGGGAATCCGCCGAACCGCCCGCGCCGGTGCGCCGGGGCGTGCTCGACGGCCATGAGCGCGGCCCCGCCCCACTCGCCGCCCGCGGAGAACCCCTGCAGGACGCGCAGCACGATGAGCAGGACCGGCGCCCAGATCCCGATCGACGCGTAGCTGGGCACCAGGCCGATCAGGGTGGTGGACACGCCCATCAGCATGAGAGTCAGGACCAGCATGGCCTTTCGGCCGAGCTTGTCACCGAAGTGCCCCGCGACCACCGCGCCGAGCGGGCGGAAGATGAAGCTCACGCCCACGGTGGCGAACGCCATCAGCCGCCCGGCCAGCTCGCCGTACGAAGCGACGAACGGTTCGAAGAACAGGGGAGTCAGCACCAGGGCGGCGGCGTTGGCGTAGATGAAGAAGTCGTACCACTCGATGGTGGTGCCGACCAGCGTGCCCAGCGCGACCCGGCGGTGCTCCCGCCGAGTTCTCCCACCGGTCGGGTCCTGTTCGGGCATGACAGCTCCTTTGCTGTGTCCGGCGCGGTGCTGCACGACCTGTCCGCCGCCCCCATCAACTACGAAATCAAATATGATCTGGGATCTTGATGCTTCCGACCTGCTGTTGTCAATGGTCGGTCTGCCAGCGGGCGTCCTGAACCGGTTCCTCGGAGAAATAAGGAAACGTCCCCATCAGGGCTTGACGAGGTCTGAGCGTCGGCGGTCTGCCGGGGCGCGAGATGCCAACGCCTCTCTGCGTATTCGTATATGTTCGCGCGCGGTTTGCACGAAAGGTCGGCCTGCTGGGGCTGGGCTCGCGCTGGCCGTTTCGCACCAGCGATGCCGCCGGATTCCGAATCGTGTTGACCTGTCTGGAATTCCTGTTCCGGCGGAGAGCGCTGGGCAGTTCCCCTTTCTCCTCGCACGGGTGCGGGCCAAGGTTCGTGCCTGGCCATCGCAAAGACAACTGTTGACAGATGTCATACAGATTTCGCAGACTCTGCTGAACGCCGGACCGCTGGTCGGGCTCGTGCTCCCGCGCTGGACGGCCTCACTGCGCCATCGCGATACGTCGAAGGGGTGTGCGGAAATCCCATGCAAGCTGAGCTGCTCATCAAGCAGGCCGAAGTGGCCGACGAGACCGGCGTTCGAACCGCCGATGTCGCCGTCGAGAACGGCGCGATCATCGCTGTCGCGCCCCGCCTGCCGGTCGAATCCGCCGGTCAGCAGGTGGACGGCACCGGTCTGCTGCTGATGCCGGGGTTCATCGACCTGCACGCGCACTCCGCGCTGCGGCCGTTCGACGACCCGCTGCTGGCGGCCAAGGTCGGCCAGGGGTTCACCACCGAGCTGATCTGCCCGGACGGCTTGGGGCCCGCGCCGCTGACCGACGCCGCGCGGACCGGCCGTGAACGGTACTTGCAAGGTCTCGAACCGAGCGCCGCCGCCCACTGGGAATGGCGGAGCGCGGGCGAATTCCTCGCCGCGCTCGGCGAAGCGCGCCCCTCGACCAACATCGTCTCCTGCGTCCCGCACAGCGCCGTCCGCGAATGCGCCATGGGACCGGTCGACCGCAAGCCGGACGCCCGGGAGATGGCGGCCATGCGGGACCTGGTGGAGGCTTCGCTGGCCGAGGGCTGCCGGGCCGTCTCGTTCGGGATGATCTACGCGCCCGGCCTCTACGCGGACACCGAAGAGCTGATCGGCATCGCCGAGGCGGCGGCGAAGTTCGACGTTCCGCTGGTGCCGCACGTGCGCAACGAAGCGGCCGGGGTCATCGACTCGATCGCCGAGTTCGTGCGGGTCGCCGAGCTGACCGGCGCCGCGCTGCACGTGTCGCACGTGAAGCTCGTCGGCGTCGCGCACCTGCTGGCCGACCTGATCGACCTGCTCACCTCCGCACAGGAACGCATCCGGCTCACCTTCGACCAGTACCCGTACGGCGCGGGCAGCACGATCCTGTCCGCATTGCTGCCGCCGTACGCGTTCGACGGGGGGCCGGAGGCGGTGCTCGAGCGCGTTCGCGATGGGCGCGAGCGCGACCGCATGGCGCGGGACATGCACGCCGGGCTGCCGAACTGGGAGAACCTGTTCGCCGCTTGCGGTCCGGACAACGTCGTCGTCACGCAGGCCGCGGCACCGCGCGACGGCGATGTCGGCAAGACCGTGGCGCAGATCGCCGAGGAGACCGGCGCCGACCCCGCCTTCGCGGTGCTGGACCTGCTCGCCGACACCGGGCTCGACGCGGCCATGATCGACCACTACTCCGAAGAGGAGGTCGTCAAGGAGATCTTCGTGCGCTCCGGCGCGCTGGTCGGCTCCGACGGGGTCTTCAACCCGCACCCGCACCCGCGCCTCTACGGCACGGCACCGAGGGTGCTGGGCAGATTCGCGTTGCGGGACAAGCTGATCACGGTTCCGGAAGCGGTCACCCGGTTGTCGGCAGGCCCGGCGCGGCTGCTCGGCCTGGACGACCGCGGCGCCGTCGTGGAGGGACGACGAGCGGATCTGGTGCTGCTCGATCCGGCGCGCTACGTCGACAACGCCACCTACGACGAGCCGCACCGGACCCCGGACGGCGTCGAACTGGTCACCGTCGGCGGCACCCCGGTCTGGAGCCGCGGCCACCACACGGGCGCGCGCCCGGGCGCGGTCAACGGGGCGGTGAGCTGACGTGGACGAGGCACGGATCCAGGAGTTCCTGCTCCGGCTGCTGGCCGCGCGCAGCTACGCCACCGAGGAGGCGGCTGCCGCGCGGGTGCTCGGCGACGAGCTCGCGGCGGTCGGCTTCACCGTCGACGTCGACGACTGGGGAAACGTCATCGGCACCCTCCGCCTCGGCGACGGGCCGACGGTGCTGCTCGACGCCCACCTGGACACCGTCGAGGTGCCCGATCCGGCGCAGTGGCAACACGATCCGCGGGGTGAGGTGGTCGATGGAGTCGTCTACGGCCGAGGCGCGGTCGACATGAAAGGTGCGCTCGCCGCGGCCGTGCACGGAGCAGCGGCGCTGCGCACCGAACAGCGCGGCACGATCGTGATCTCCGGGTCGGTGTGCGAGGAACTGGTGGAAGGGCCCGCGCTGAGCCGGGTCGTCGAGCAGGTGCGTCCGGACGCCGTGATCATCTGCGAGCCGTCGGCGAACCGGCTCGTGCTCGGCCAGCGCGGGCGTGCCGAGGTCGAGATCGAGGTGCACGGCAGGACCAGCCATTCCGCCTACCCCGAAGCCGGGGTCAACGCCGCCGAGGTGATGGCCGACGTCATGACCGCCGTCCGGCAGCTGCGGTTCGGCGAACACCCCGACCTCGGCCCCGGCATGATCGCGCTGACCAACCTCAAGTCGTTCCCCCATCCGAACGTCTCGATGGTGCCGGACCGGTGCGTCGCGACCTACGACCGCCGCACCGTGCTCGGCGAGCACGACGCCGGCGTGCTCAAGCCCCTCCGCGAGCTCGCGGATCCGATCGCCGTGGCGGCCGGCGCGCGGGTCGACGTCCGCATCGCCACGACGGAATTCACGACGTACCGGGGAGTTCCGGTCGAAGCCGACTCGTTCGCCCCGGCGTGGTGGACCGACCCGGCGACGTGGCCCGCGCGGGACGCGCTCACCGGATTGGCAGCTGCCGGGCTGGACCCGACGCCCGGCTACTACGCGTTCTGCACCAACGGATCCGCGAGCGCGGGCAGGTGCGGCATCCCCACGCTCGGGTTCGGACCCGGCGATCCGGACCGCGCCCACACCGTCGACGAATCCCTCTCCCTCGAAGACCTCCACCGCGCCGCGCGCGGCTATTCCGCCCTGCTCAGAGCCGTGCTCACCGCCTGAACGGCGGCGGGCGAAAGGGAAGCGCCATGAACCTGATCGTGATCATCGTGGCGGTCTACTTGGCCGCCATGATCGGCATCGGACTGTACGCGAAGAGGCAGGTCAAGAGCAGCACCGACTACCACCTCGCCGGGCGCAGGCTGGGGGTGACGATGATGGCCGGAACGCTGGCCGCCACCGAGATCGGCGGTGGCAGTTCGGTCGGCGTCGCCAGCAAGGCCTACGGCGACTGGGGCTTGTCCGCCGGGTGGTACGTCGTGGCGGCGGGCATCGGGATCGTGCTGGTGTCCTTCGTGGCACCGGCGATGCGGCGCAGCATGGCGGTCACCGTCCCGGAGGTGATCGGCCGTCGTTACGGCGCCGCCAGCCAGACGATCACCGCTGTGCTCGGCAGCGTCGCGCTGGTCGCCCTCGCCGCGGTCCAGATCACGGCGACCGCCACCATCGTCTCCACCCTCGGCGGCGTGGACCTCGAGTGGGCCATCCTCGCCACCGGCGTCGCCGTCATCGTCTACACGTGGATCGGTGGGATGTGGAGCGTCACGCTCACCGACTTCGTCCAGTTCTTCCTCATCGTCGGCGGTTTCGCCATCGCCGTGCCGGTCGCCCTGCACAACGCCGGCGGCTGGGAGTCCGTCGTGGCGCGACTGCCCGAGGGGCAGCTCGGGTTCACCAAGATCGGTGTCCCGACGATCCTCGGCCTCGTCGTCCTGTACTTCATGACGTTCTCCACCGGGCAGGAAGCGGTCCAGCGCTACTACTCGGCGCGGACGCCGCGCGTCGCCGTGCTCGGGTCGTTGCTGTGCGGTGGTCTGATGACGGTCTACGCCTTCATCCCCGCGGTCCTCGGGCTGATCGCGCTGGCCGTGTACCCGGGGATCAACGAGAACAGCGCGCTGTCGACGGTCGCCGTCGGGCTGCTGCCGCCGGTCGTGGCCGGGCTGCTGCTCAGCGCGGTGATCTCCGCGACGCTGTCCAGCGCGAGCGGCAACATGCTCGGCTCGTCGACCATCTTCATCAAGGACCTGCTGCCGAAGTTCTCCGCGAAGGTGACCGAGGAGAACGAGCTGAAGTACAGCCGGATCGGGGTGCTGGTGGTCGGTGTCCTGGCCACGCTGATCTCGCTGTGGAGCCAGGCGATCATCCCGCTGCTGATCTTCGCCTTCACGATGCGCTCGACGGGCCCCTTCTGCGCCTTCATCGCGGGCCTGGTCCTGCGGAAGACGAGTCGGCTCGCCGGTCTGGTGTCCATCATCGTCGGCACGGTCGCCGGATTCGCCTGGGAGGTCGCGGGAGAACCCTTCGGCGTCGCCGCGATCATCGCGGGCAGCACGTGCGGTGTGCTGTCGTTCTGGATGATCCACGTGATCGACGCGCGGCGAGGGCGCCTGGTCGGCGATGGGGCGGTTCCCGTGCAGCAGGACGAGCGGGCGGCGCTGTCGTGACCGGCTCAGCTCTCGCGGCGGCGCCGCAGCTGGAAGGTGAACGAGTCGGGCAGCAGCCACGCTTCGCTGCGGTTGACCACCTTGCCCGCGGTGTCCCGGGTCAGCTCGCTGAGCTGGAGCAGCGGCGTGCCTTCCGGGCAGCCGAGCCGCTTGCGCAGGTCGCCGACCGCCGACACCGAGGTCAGCGTGCAATCCGAGTACTCGGCGAGGTCCCCGGCCAGCAGCAGGTCGAGCACCGAGCCCTGGAAGCCGGCCTGGATCGCCGCGAAGCCCAGCACGTCCTCGGGCACGTAGTCCACGATCCACGCGACCTTCTTGCGGCCGATCTTCTTGGTCCGGCTCACCTTGGTGGCGGGGCCGGGTTCGAGGACGTCGGCGAGCGGGTCGTCCGCGGTGTCGATCCGGGTGATCTCCAGGTCGTCGGTGAGGATCTCCTTGCCCGACTGGGTGGCGTAGGTGTCGAAGGACAGCAACCGATCGATCCCGGACCGGATGGCGTCCGGGCGGGGCAGCACGGTCGAGCCGGAGCCGCGCACGATCCGGATGTAGCCCTGGTCCTTCAAGCTCTGCAGCGCGGTGCGGATCGTGACGCGCGAGGCCCCGAACAGCCGCGACAGCTCGGTCTCGGACGGGAGCCGGTCACCGGGCTGGAGCTTGTTGGACAGGATGTACTCGTTGAGCAGGGCGTCGCGGATCTCCGTCTGCAGCGGTCGGCGCGCTCGGATCCGGGAGATGTTGTCGCCGACGTCAGGAGTGGGGGGCATCGATCGCCTTCCGCGAGGTAATGGGTTGGTCCGGCTGCTGAACGCAGGTTAACAGACCAACTTGTCTCAAGTAACTTGACAGTTGTCATACAGATTCTTAGCTTGGGCCGCAGGGCACCTGCGCTACGGAGGAGCAACATGTCGCACCCCCGCGTCATCCAGAACCCGCTCGTGGACCGGAAAGCCGTCCGGTCCCTCGTGGACGAAAGCCGGGCATTCCACCTGTCGATGCCGGGGTACGAACCCACGGCGCTCACCGCCGCCCCGACCGCCGCGTCCCGGCTCGGGGTGCGGTCCGTGCACGTGAAGGACGAGTCCGGCCGGATGGGCATGCCGTCGTTCAAGATCCTCGGCGCGTCGTGGGCCACCTACCGAACTGTCCTGCGGGCCTTGGGCATTCCCGCCGATGCCGGGATCGGACTGCCCGAGCTCGAGCATCGGTTGACCGCCCACCGCGGGCTGCGGCTGGTCGCGGCGACCGACGGCAACCACGGTCGCGCCGTGGCCAGGATGGCCAAGCTGCTCGGCATCGGCGCGCACATCCTGGTGCCCGAGGACATGGTCCAGGCGCGCATCGACGCCATCGCCGCGGAAGGCGCGGAGGTCGAGGTCGTGGCAGGCGGGTACGACGACGCGATCCGGCGCAGCGCCGAGCTCGCGGACGAGGACAACCTCGTCGTCTCGGACACCTCGTGGGAGGGCTACGTCGAGCCGCCGGGCTGGGTCATCGACGGCTACTCCACGATGATCGACGAAATCCTGCAGGAAGTCGGGTCCGGGGCCGCGCCGCGTCCCACGGTGGTGGCAGCGCAGATCGGCGTCGGCGCGTTCGCCGCGGCGGTGGTCCGCGGATTCGCCGCCAGCGGGGGAACCCGCCTGATCGGCGTCGAGCCGGTCAGCGCCGACTGCACGGCCGCCAGCATCGAGGCGGGCGAGGTCGTCACCATCCCGGGCCCGCAGCGCTCGATCATGGCCGGGCTCAACTGCGGCACGCCGTCGCTGATCGCGTGGCCGGACGTCTCGCGCGGCTTCGACCAGTTCGTCACCGTCACCGACGGCGCCGCGGAAGAAGCGATGCGGCTGCTCTACGCGGACGGGATCATCTCCGGCGAGAGCGGCGCGGCCGGGCTCGCCGGCCTGCTCGAACACGCTGCCGCGCTGGGACTCGGCGCCGAGGACGACGTTCTGCTCATCTCCACCGAGGGCGCGACGGACGTGCCCGCCTTCAACCGCACCACCGGTGCGCGACTCGTCGAACAGGGGCAGGAATGACCGAGGACACCGCGCTCGTGCGCATCGACAAGGACCGCCTGTGGGACTCGCTCACTGAGCTCGGCGAGGTCGGTGCCTACCACGACGAGGGCACCGATCTGCGGGGCGTGCGCAGGCTCGCGCTCACCGACGAGGACGTCGCCGGGCGCGAACTCGTCATGGGCTGGATGCGGGAAGCAGGTCTGGCCCTGCGCCGCGACCGGATCGGCAACGTCTACGCCCGCCGGGCGGGCGAGGACGACTCGTTGCCGCCGGTGCTCGTCGGCTCCCACATCGACAGCGTGGCGACCGCCGGACGTTTCGACGGCTGCCTCGGCGTGCTCGGCGGGCTGGAGGTGGTGCGGACGTTGGACGACAACGGGATCTCCACCAGGCGCCCCGTCGAGGTGGCGATCTTCACCGAGGAAGAAGGCGTTCGCTTCGGCACCGACATGCTCGGCAGCGCCGTGGCAGCGGGCCGGATCCAGCTCGCCGACGCCCGGTCGCAAGTGGACCGGGACGGCGTCAGCGTCGGTGCCGAGCTGGACCGGCACGGCCTCGTCGGTGACGTGGCGGTGCCGATCCAGCCCCCGCACGCCTACCTGGAGTGCCACATCGAGCAGGGCCCGATCCTCGCGGCGAGCGGCAAGCAGATCGGCGTGGTGCGCGGCGTGCAGGCGATCACCTGGCTCGAGCTGACCATCGGCGGCCGGGCGGCCCACGCGGGTGCGACCCCGCAGCACCTGCGCAAGAACGCCGGCCTGGCCGCCGCGATGATCATCGTGCACCTCAACGGCATGGTGGAATCCGGCGACTACGGCCGGCTGCTCGCCACCGTCGGCCGCCAGGACAACTACCCGAACCTCATCAACATCGTGCCGGGCAACGTGCTGATCACCGTCGACCTGCGCAACCCCGACGGCGAAGCGATGCAGCGCTCGATCGACGACCTGCAGGCCTACTTCGCCGAGGTGGAGGAGACCACCGGCGTCACGATCACCTCGCGCACCACGGCCAGGACGCCGCCGGTCGACTTCCCCGAGCACATGCAGGACCTGGTCGAGAAGCAGGCCACCGAGCTCGGCCTGACCTGCGACCGCATCACCTCGGGCGCAGGGCACGACGCGGGCGAGATCGCCGCCCTCAGCCCGGCAGGCATGATCTTCGTGCCGGGCCTCTACGACGGGATCAGCCACAACCCGCGCGAGTACTCCACACCGGAGGCCTGCGCGGACGGCATCAACGTCCTGCTCCGAGCGGTGCTCGAACTGGCCAACTCCGCGGACTGAGCCCGGTCTCGATCCCCTGCGTAGCAGCAAAATTCGATGAGAACGGGTGGCGCCGCAGCCGGTCGGGTGCGGCGCCACCTGGT
>NZ_JBEOVY010000177.1:0-15672 GCF_040295745.1 Saccharopolyspora sp. NPDC002686 | reverse complement strand
GGAGAACTTCCGCAAATTCAATGGAAATCGGAGGTCCGATTTCCATTGAATTTGCGGAGGGATGGGACGGCGGAGCCCCGGGTCAGCGGAGTTTGGCGAGTTCGGCGGCGTCTTCTTCGCCGAACTGGTCTTCCAGCTTCTCCGGGGAGGCGTCGACGTCGATCTGGGCCAGGGGCATGCCGCGGGCGCTGGAGATCGCGCCGAGCCGGCGGGTCGCCCGGTCCGTGGCGTAGGCGGTGAGCTCGTCCTTGTCCAGGTTGAAGGGCAGTTCCTCCGGCATGTCGTCCGGACGCCACTGGATCTGCTCGACCACGTGCGGCAGCAGCCGGGACATCTGGTCCTCGACCACCGCCCAGTTGTTCTCGTCGGCGGCGACGTGGCGGCGGCAGGTGAAGGTGCCCCACGCCATGTGCCTGCGCTCGTCGTCGCCGATGTGCTTGATGACCTGCTGCATGCCGGGCAGGATGCCGCGGCTGACGCAGATCTTGTGCCAGGAGTAGTAGCCGGTCAGCGCGAGGGTGCCTTCGACGACGTGGTTGTAGGTGACCGACGCGCGGACCTGGTTCTCCGGGCTGGGGTCGGCGTGCAGCGCGTGCAGCGATTCGGGCAGCGCCTTGTAGAAGATCTCCCGGTAGCCGGGGTTCTCCTCGACGACCCAGTGCAGGTCCTCGGTGAGCCCGATGGCGTCCATCCACAGCCGGAAGACCTGGGTGTGCTTGGCCTCCTCGAAGACGAACTGGGTCAGGTACATCTCGTCGCCGAAGCGGCCTTCGGCGGACATCGCGGCCATGAACGGCTGGAGGTCTTCGGTGACGGCTTCCTCGCCGGCGATGAACTGCGCGCACAGGCCGGCCACGCTGCGCTGTTCGTCTTCGGTGAGCCGCTGCCAGTCCTCGGCGTCCTGGCTGAAGTCGATGTCGGTGGGGTTCCAGAACTTGGCGTTGCCCTTGCTGAACAGGCGCAGCGGCAGGGAGTCCCAGTTCAGGCCGCGGAGGGAGTGGAAGCCTTCGCGGTGGGCGGGGTGCGTGGTCGTGCTCGTCATTGAACGACTCCAGCTCGCCGAATGTGAGAAGGATTACGAATAGAGTTTCGGTACTGGATAGTTCCGCGTCAAGTGCGCAGCCGTCGCTCCGTAGGGTGGTTCGCGTGGCAGCACAGCGCACCGGCCCGACCGTCGGCTTCGACCTGGACATGACCCTGATCGACCCGCGGCCCGGCATGGTCCGCGCGATCGAGGAGCTCAACCGCGAGTTCGGCCTGACCCTCGACGGCGACCACTTCGCCGCGAACCTCGGCCCGCCGCTCCTCGACTCGATGCGCGCCTACGGCTTCGACGACGACATGGCCCAGCAGCTGGTCCAGCACTTCCGCTCGGTGTACCCGACCGCGGTGATCGAGGAGACGACGGCGCTGCCGGGAGCGACCGAAGCGCTCGCGGCGGTCCGCGAACTGGGCGGCCGGACGCTGGTGATCACCGGCAAGTACCAGCCGAACGCGGCGCTGCACCTCAAGGCGTTCGGCTGGGAGGTGGACCTGCTGGTCGGGGACGTCTTCGCCGCCGCCAAGGGCGAGGTGCTGCGCGAGGAGGGTGCGACCAGCTACGTCGGCGACCACCTCGGCGACATCGTCGGCGCGCGGACCGCAGGCGCGACCGCCGTCTCGGTGGCCACCGGGCCCTACAGCGCCCATCAGCTCGCCGAGGCCGGGGCGGACGTCGTGCTGCGCGACCTCACCGAGTTCCCGGCGTGGCTGGAGCAGCAGCTCTGATCAGCGCTTGCGGTTGCGCAGGACGGTCGCGATCACGCCGACGATGAACCCGGCCGGGCACAGCAGGGTCGCCAGGTTCAGCCACACGGGAAGGTTCCCGTAGCCGAGGGCGAACAGCGCGAAGATCGCGATGATGGCCAGCAGACCCAGGGCGAACATGGTGATCGAGACCGGGAGGATTGCGGACCTGCGGGCGGAAGCTGCTGCCATGCCCAGCAGCGTATCGGGTGTCCTCGGTCAACTCCGCTGCGCAAGGCGGGGTCTTCCCATGCCGGTACGCGGTACGCTTGAATGACGCGTCCCGGCACGCGCAACTGCGAAGCGTGGTCGGGGCGCGTTCGTCGTGCCGGGGCCGTTCGGTTCCGCGCGGCGGAGGCGATGTGATGGACGACGGAGGCCCTGGAAACCGGGCCAGTGCATTCGACAGGGAACGGTGAGGACAGTGCCGACCGGCAGGGTCAAGTGGTTCGACGCGGACAAGGGCTTCGGCTTCCTGACCCAGGATGGTGGGGAAGACGTCTACGTGCGCGCCTCCGCGCTGCCGTCCGGCGTGGAAGCGCTCAAGACCGGCCAGCGCGTCGACTTCGACATGGCGCAGGGCCGCCGCGGTCCGCAGGCGCTGAAGGTGAAGCTGCTGGACCCGCTGCCCTCGGTCGCCGAGGCGCGCCGCCGTCCCGCCGACGAGCTGCACGGCATGGTCGAGGACATGATCAAGCTCCTGGAGCTGAAGGTCCAGCCCGACCTCCGGCGCGGACGCTACCCGGACCGCAAGACCGCCAAGCGCATCGGTGAGGTCGTGCGCGCGGTCGCCCGCGAGCTGGATCCGGGCAACAACTGACGACAGCGGGGAGCCGGGCCGCACCGAGGGTGGGCCCGGCTTTTCTATGCCTTTCGGCAGGGGTGGTCGTGGTCGGTCGGCAGATCCGCGGAGGGGTCCTGGATCCATAGCGTTCCAGGCATGAAAGCCAAGATCATCGCGCTAGCGGTGGCCATCGGGCTCGCCGCGACGCCCGCCGCGGAGGCCGCGCCTCCGCCGACCATCGACGACTACCTGTCCGGCGCGCTGGAGTCGACCGGGCTGCCGGGCTTCTCAGTCGTGGTGACCAAGGGCGACCAGGTCGTGCACGCCGCGGGCTACGGCCACGACTCCGCCGGTCGGCCGATGACCGCGGACACCCCGATGCGGATCGCTTCGCTCAGCAAGTCGTTCACCGCGATGGCGGTCATGACGCTCGTCGACGCCGGGCGGATCGCACTGGACCGTCCGGTCGCCGAGCAGCTGCCCGGGTTCTCGATGGCCGATCCGCGCGCGGAGCAGGTCACCGTCCGGCAGCTGCTGAACCAGACCTCCGGGTTCTCCGACACCACCATCGACATCAACGCGTTGGAGGACGCCGGCTCGCTGGCCGACTACACGGCCCGCCTGAGCACCGGTTCGCTGGCCGCCGACCCGGGGACGCACTGGGAGTACTGCAACGTCAACTACGACCTCGCGGGTCGGCTGGTCGAGGTCGTCAGCGGGCAGCCGTTCGGCGACTACCTCCGGCAGCACGTGTTCGGCCCGCTCGGGATGCGCACCAGCGCGACCCGCGAGGAGCAGGTGCGCCCGGCCGACGGGTACGTCTCGCTGTTCGGCGCGTGGATTCCCCGTGCCGAGATGCCGGGGTTCCACGACGACAGCGGTGGTGGCGGGGTCATCACCACCGCGGCGGACATGGGCAAGTGGCTGGTCTCGCAGAACGGCGCAGGTCAGCAGCTTGTCAGCCCGGACAGCCTCCGGCTCATGCACAGCCCGTCGGCGGTGAGCGACTACGGCATGGGCTGGGGCGTCGAGCAGCCCGAGGACGGCCCGGAGATGCTGGTGCACTCGGGGAACCTGTTCACCTACAACGCAGTTCAGGCGATCGTGCCGGAGACCGGGTACGGCTTCGCCGTCATGACCAACGGCGCTTCCCTGCACGAGAGCAGCTACGAGATCCTCACCGGGCTGGTCGCGCTGAGCGAAGGGCGGACTCCTGCCGACCCGGGCGGCGGCAGGCAGCAGACCGAGTTGCTGCTGGGGGCGATCCTGCTGGTGGCAGTCGGTTTCGGAGTGCTCGGCGCGGTGCGTTCCCGCCGGTGGGCGGCCAAGCGCGCCGGGACGCCCGCGTGGCGGATCGGTCTGCGCATGGTGCCCGCGCTGGTCCCGATCGCGGTCTTCGCCGCCTATCCGGACCTGATCTCGTTCATCAGCAACGGCCGCACGGTCACCTGGGCCCAGCTGACGTACTTCCCGCTGCCGCTGACCGTCACGTTGCTGGTCGCCGCGCTGGCCGGGGCGAGCACGGTGGCGTTCCGGTTGGCGAGGCTGCGCTCCGCCCGAGCCGCGCACCTGGGGCGGCGATGAGCCCTAGGGTCGGCTGGGTGAGGAATGCCGCGGTGCTGGTGGTCGTCGTCGGAGCGTGCGTGGCCAATTCGTTCGACCTCGACGTGGTCCCGCTGTGGCGGCAGGTGCTGTTCGTGGTGCTGGCCGTGGCGGGCTACCTCCACGGCCGGCACCTGCCGGTGCGGCACGGCTGGGTCGTGTTCGCGCTGGGTGCCGCTCCGGGTGTGGTCGACCTGGTCATCTACCCCGAACGCGCGATCGGCTCGGTGGGGCTGCTGGTGGTGTTCGTGGTGCTGCCGTGGCTGGCCGGTCGGTTCCGGCGCCAGCAGGCGGAGCTGGTCGAGTCCGGGAAGAACCGCGTGGCGCAGATGGAGCGGGAGCAGGAGTTCATCGCCGAGCGCGCCCGGCTGCGCGAGCGCGCCCGCATCGCGGCGGACATGCACGACTCGCTCGGCAACGACCTGGCGCTGATAGCCCTGCGCGCCGGATCGTTGGAGCTCGCCGCGGACATGAGCGAGGCGAACCGGCAGGCGGCAGCGGAGCTGCGCGCAACGGCGGTGCAGGCCACCGACCGCTTGCGGCAGACGATCGGGGTGCTGCGGGAGAAGACCTCGCAAACCCTTGAGCCGGTGGACGAACCGGTGGAGGCGCTGGTCGACCGTGCGCGCGGAGCCGGGATGGACGTGGTGCTGTTGCGCGGCGGTGAGTCGCTCGACGTCCCCTCCACAGTGGATCGTGCGGCGCATCGCGTGGTGCAGGAGGCGTTGACGAACGCCGCCCGGTACGCGCCCGGTGCGCACGTCGAGGTCCGCGTCGAGCGCACCGCGCGGGAGCTCGTGGTCGTGGTGCACAACACCGCCGTCGACGCGGAGCCGGTGCTCACCGGGAGCGGAAGCGGGTTGCTGGCGCTGGCCGAACGCGTCGGGCTGTTGGGCGGGACGTTCAGCGCGGAGCCGGGGGAGGGCTTCACGGTGACCGCGCGGCTGCCCTGCCCGGCAGAATCAGCGGATCCGCTGACCGAGGAGAGCTGATGATCCGCGTGCTGCTGGCCGACGACGAGGCGATGATCCGCGCCGGTGTCCGCTCGATCCTGGCCACCGATCCCGACATCGAGGTCGTCGCCGAAGCCGCGGACGGACGGCAAGCCGTCGAGCTGGCCGCCCGGCACGAGCCGGACGTCGTGCTGCTGGACATCCGGATGCCCGTGCTCGACGGGCTGGCCGCCGCCGCTGAGCTGGCGCGAGCGCAGCCCGAGGTGGCGGTCGTCGTGCTCACGACCTTCGACGAGGACGAGTTCGTGGCGCGGGCGCTCGGCGGTGGTGCTCGTGGCTTCCTGCTCAAGGCCGCCGACCCGCGAGAGCTGATCATCGGCGTGCGCGCGGTCGCCGACGGTGCGGCGTACCTGTCGCCGCGGATCGCGCACCGGGTGATCGCCGAGGTGCACGACGGCACCCTGACCAAGCGGAACGCTGCCCGGGAGCGGGTGGCGGCGCTGACCCCGCGCGAGCGCGAGGTGCTGGGACTGGTCGGCGCCGGGCTGTCGAACCAGGCCATCGCGCAGCGGCTGTTCCTGGCCGAGGGCACGGTCAAGGCGCACGTCAGGACGATCCTGCAGCGCTTGGACGCGAACAACCGCGTCCAAGCCGCGATCACCGCTTACGAAGCAGGTCTCGTCGAGGGCTGAGGCCCGTCACTGCTGTTCGACGTTGAGGACCCAGCTGCCGCCGATGCCGAAGTCGACCCCGCCGTCGGCGCCCGGGGTCAGCACCGCCGAGAACTGCTGGACCTCGACGTGCTCCAGGTGGACGCCGTCCGGCGGAAGCTCCAGCGTGTAGGCGTGGCGCTCGTTGGGGGTGAAGACGGGGCTGCGCCCGTCCAGCTCCTGGCCGTTGGCCCCGCGGTACAGGAACACGACCTGCCACGGCGTCTCGGAGACCTTGCCGGGCACCGAGATCTGCAGCGGGGAGCCGTCGGGAACCCGCAGCTTGCCGACCGCGTCCGGCGACCCCGTGCACTTCTCCCCGTTCGGGTTGCAGTACTGGGCGGGCGCGACCTCCACCGACCTCCCGTGGGAGTAGAAGGTGACCTGCGGTTCGCTCGGCGCAGCACAACCAGCAGCGAGCACAACACTCGCACCAGCCAGCAGAGTCTTCAGTCCACGATGCACAGTTCGAGCCTACGACCTGGCGGTTGCTCGTTCAGTGGCTGGTTCCGCCTTCCGCCGCAGGCGGGGGATCAGGGTGCCGCCCCGGCCCGCTGTGATGGTCTGGGCCAGCACGAGTGCGAGGATCACCGCCACGACGAGGAAGCCGATCCAGTAGACCGGTGGCAGCAGGACACCCAGGGCACCGCCGAAGACCCAGCTGAGCTGCAAGATCGTCTCCGACTTGCCGAACGCGGAGGCCCGGGACTCCTCCGGCATGTCGTGCTGGATCACCGCGTCGAGGCAGACCTTGGCCAGCGCGCTCGCCGTCGCACCGATCAGCCCGACCACCACTGCCAGCGGGAGCCCGGCCAGCGCTGCGGCGCAGACCGCGACGGCCAGCGCGCTGCCCAGGCAGGCGTTGATCACCCGGTCCGGCTTGCCGAAGTGCATCTTCGAACCCAGTGCGTTGCCGAGGAAGCTGCCTACCCCGGCCGCGCCGCCGACCGCGCCGAGCTCCACCAGCTGCATGACCGGCTCGTGCTGCGTGCCCTGCTTGATCACGAACGCGGCGAACAGCGTCAGGAACCCGGTCAGCACCCGGATGCCGCCGTTGCCCCACAGCGCGACCACGACGTGCCCGCTCAGCGGCACCTTCTTGGCCTGCGGCGCCCCACCGATCGACGCCGGTACCTCGCCCTCGGTGCTCTCCACCCAGCCCGGGATCCGCAAGCACAGCCACACGCCGCCGGCGGCCATCGCGGCCATGAACCACAGCGCGCCCTCGGAACCGAGCAGCCAGGCGAAGCCCGAGGCGATCGCGCCGAAGATGCCGCCGGCCGCCATGCCGAACGCGGTCAGCCGGGAATTGGCCTTGGTCAGGGTGATCTGCGAGGGCAGCACGCGCGGCGTCATCGCAGCCTTGAGCACGCCGAAGGACTTGGACAGCACCATGCACCCGAGCGCAGCCGGGTACAGCAGCCAGCTGTCGAAGTTCAACGCCATGACGACGGCGAGCAGCACCCGGACCGCGAACGACGCGGCCAGCGCATACCGCCGCCCCTGCTGCAACCGGTCCAGCGCCGGACCGATGACCGGCGCGATCACCGCGAACGGCGCGACCGTGATCAGCAGGTAGAGCGCGACCTTGTCCTTGCTCTCGCCGGTGGCGGCGGAGAAGAACAGCGTGTTGGCCAGCGCGACCGCCATCGCGGCGTCCACCGCGTAGTTGCCCATCACGGCGTAGGTGAACTTCGCGAGCCCGGACCGATCGGCCCCATCGGCGTGCGCGAGCGAGAAGAACATCCGCATCGCCCGCTGCGTCAGATCCCGACTCCGCCAAGCGGCAACCCGGGTGACGGTCAGCTTCGTCGGCGGAGCGGTCCCCCGAGGCTTCTCGACCTCGGGCTCCTCCTCGCGCTCGCGCGCCGGATGGTCCTCCGGCAGCGGAGGCAGCCGTCGCGACCCGCTCCGCGGCCGCTCGTAGTCCGGATCCTCCTCCCACGGGTACCGCGTCGCGCCCCTCCCGGGGCGCTCCGCGCCGCGGCTCGCGCCCTCGAACCGGTGCTCCGCCCGCTCACCGCGCTCCGCGCGCTCGCGACCGCCGCCACGCTCAGCCCGCTTCGCGTGCTCGCTACCCCCACGCTCCGCCCGCTTCGCGTGCTCACGTCCCCCACGCTCCCGCTCCGCGGAAGCTTCAGCCCGCTCCGCGTCACCGCTGGCCCGCTCCGCGGGCGAGCCCCAGCGCGCTGCGCCTCCGCCGTCGTCGTAGGAGCCGCGCTTGCCCCGATGCCCGGCGCCCCAGCCGGCGCGCGGGGAGTCCGAGCGCTGGTCATGGCGTCGCAAACCCATGCTTTTCATCCTGCCTCACCCCGCTCCCCGCTCTGCTCGAGATCCGCCGTTTTCCGGCCCCAGAGTTAAAGAGGAGCGAACCCGCCCGACAGATACACCCACAACCCGATCCAGTGATCTTCAAGCCCAAGATCTCCGTCGATCGAGTGATCTTGATCCGCCCCGAACAGCCGCGCCCAACCAGCGGGCAGCGCCCCCACCGCTCACTGCGTTCCGCCGGGTAAAAGCCCGTGAGTCTTTTGGGGCGCCATAGCAGCCCAAAGGACTCACGGAATTTGATCAGGCGGAGCGACCTGGTCGAAACCGCTGGTCAGCTGGGGGTGAGGCGCCAGTAGCCCTGGGGGTTGTAGAAGATGTCGTCCTCCGGGTACCGGTCGCAGTCCTGCTGGCGCAGGATCCAGCGCGGTGCGTCCTCGGCCAGCCGGAACCCCTCGCCGTCGCGGATCTCCGCCGGGGCGTCGATGTGCAGGTAGCCGGTCAGGCCGTCGATCAGCTCGACCCACTCGCCCCGCCGGCTCGCGTCGCTCAGGTCGTCCACCTGGAGCTCCACGTCGGGCCTGCCCAGCAGGTGCATTCCGCAGGTGAACAGGAGGTCCTCGCTGAGGATCGGTCGCTTGACCCACGCCTGCAGCTGCGCGTCCGGGGCGTCGGCTGAGGCGGCCAGCTCCAGCCAGGTGTCCCGGCCGTGCGCGAGTCCGCTGCTCTCGCACTTGATCGCCGTCGCTCCGCAGCGCTCGAAGAGCTCCGCGACCAGCGCCAGCATCCGCTCCGCGATGTATTCCGAGTCCCCTGGTCCGCCCTGGGCCAGCACGTACGCGACGGAGTCGTGCTCGTGGACGGCGTCCCAGTCGGCGTCGGTGAAGGTCAGTTCCGCCATGCAGGCCTCGAAGGCGTCCGGCATGCGGGGGTCGTGCTCCAGGTCGGATTCGGTGCGGTCCAGGGAGAACAGCGGTCCGCCGATCGCGCGGACGGCCATCTCGACGTTGTCCAGGTCCATCCCGGAGCCGAGCACGCAGAGCACGTGAAGTGGCTGCACAGAGCCCTGTTGATCATCCATGCGCAGACGGTACCGGCGATCAGGCCGGGACGAAGCGAACTCGGAAAATCGACGGCCAGTACTTGCCGGTCAGCAGGAACTCGTCGGTGCCCGGCACGGCCGCGATGCCGTTGAGCACGTCGGTGCCCGCCCGCTCGCCCGGGCTCAGCAGGCTGGAGGCGTCCACGACCGCCGTGACCTGGCCGTTCGCCGGATCGATGCGCACGATCTCCTCGGTGTGCCAGACGTTGGCCCACACGTGCCCGTCGACGCACTCCAGCTCGTTGAGGTCCGCGACCGGCGCGCCCGCCGCCCGCACCGCCACCGAGCCGGTCGGCGCGAAGGTCACCGGGTCGCGGAAGGTCAGCCGGTCGCTGCCGTCGCTCATCACCAGGCGCGAGCCGTCGGCGCACAGGCCCCAGCCCTCGCCGGAGTACTCCACTCGGCGCAACTCGGCCAGGGTTTCCCGGTCCCGCTCCAGCGCGACCTCTTCCTGCCACGTGAGCTGCCAGATACGGTCACCTGTAACGGTGATGCCCTCACCGAAGAGGTCGGCCGGGAGCCGGACTTCGCGGCGCACCTCGCCGGTGGCGAGGTCGGTGGCGCGGACCAGCGACCCGCCCTTCAGGCCGGTGCCTTCGTAGAGGGTGCCACCGGAGATTTCCAGGCCCTGAGTGAACGAGGAGCGGTCGTGCGGGAGCACGCGGATCACCTCAGCTCGAAGGTGTGGCAGGCTTCCCGCGTGCCCAACGCCCTGATCGGTCTGCTCGCCGTCGTGCTGGCCATCGTGCTGCGCTGGTACTACCGGCGCACAGGCAGCCAGCCCGAGGCCGAGCATCGTGCCGAAGAGAACTCGTCGAGCCAGGAGCCGTCGCACCCCGAAAGCTTGACACGGGCGACCGCACCGGCGACCGCGTACGGCACAATCGAGCATGTGACGCCTATGCCTGCTCCGATGACCAGCCCAGGCGCGGATGCCCCGTTCGAGGACGGGGGGCAACTCGAGCCCGCGCCCTTGAACCCGGAGCTCGCTGCGGCGGAGGACGTTGCGCGAGCTGCGGCCGAGGACGAGGCCAAGCCGGGGGACGACCCCATCGGCTCGCCGGTGCTGACCCTGGACTCCGAGGTCGCCGACCCGGTGGGGGCGCACGTCGGCGTGGAAGCCGAAGGCCCGTACGCGGCCACCCACTACTTCGAGTCGAACTACCCGGGCTACGTCGGCTGGCGCTGGGCGGTGACCGTGGCCAGCCCCGGCGAGGGCGAGCCGGTCACCGTCAGCGAGGTCGTGCTGCTGCCCGGTCCGACCGCGCTGACCGCGCCCGAGTGGGTGCCGTGGAGCGAGCGGGTGCGGCCTGGAGACCTCGGTCCCGGCGACCTGCTGCCGACCCGCGCGGACGACCCGCGGTTGGCGCCCGGCTACCTGGCCAGCGACGACCCGGCGGTCGAGGACGTCGTGCGGGAAGTCGGCCTGGGCCGCAAGCGGGTGCTCAGCCGCGAGGGCCGGCTGGAGGCCGCGGACCGGTGGCAGGGCGGTGACTTCGGGCCGCGCTCCGACATCGCGCGTTCCGCGCCGGCAGCCTGTGGTACCTGCGGTTTCTTCCTGAAGCTGGCCGGTTCGATGGGCGGCGCGTTCGGCGTGTGCGCCAACGAGTTCGCGCCCGCCGACGGCCGGGTGGTCAGCGTCGAGTTCGGGTGCGGTGCGCACTCCGAGGTCGAGGTGGACACCTCGTCGACGGTGCCGGTGGCCGAGATCGTCTACGACGACGCCACCTTGGACTTCGAGCCTCGAAGCCCGGAGCGCGGGTGAACGAGCTGGACGTGTTCGGCGCGGCCGAGCTCCGGCAGGCCGTGCTGCAGTCCTGGGAGGCTTCGCCGACCCGTTTTCGCGAGGACGCCAACGCCGAGGAGGACCTCCGGCTCGGCGGCTACCGCGATCGCCTGCTGGTCGAGCTCGCCCAGAACGCCGCCGATGCCGCGGGCTCGAACGGCGTGCTGCGCGTCGAGCTCGGCGACGGCGAGCTGCGGGTTGCCAACACCGGTGCGCCGCTGACCGCTGAAGGCGTCGCAGGGCTGGCTTCGCTGCGCGCTTCGGCCAAGCGCGAGGGCGCGTCGGTCGGCCGGTTCGGCGTCGGGTTCGCCGCTGTGCTGGCGGTTTCCGACGAGCCGAGCGTGGTGTCCAGGACCGGTGGCGTCGCCTTCTCCACCGCGCGGACCAGGGATGCGGTCGCGCAGCTGCCCGGTCCGGCCGAGGAGCTGGCCAAGCGGTCCGGCGAGGTGCCGGTCTTGCGGTTGCCGTGGCCGGTCGCCGGTGAGCCGCCGGAGGGTTTCGACACCGAGGTGCGGCTGCCGCTGCGCTCGGACGTCGATGTGGACGCGATGCTGGCCGAGTTCATCGACCAGGCCCCCGACCTGCTGCTCGCGCTGCCCGCGCTGACCGAGATCCGCATCGGCCAGCAGACCTGGCGCCGCGAGGACCAGGACGCGGATCGGCTGGTGGTGCACGGTCCGATCGGCAGCGATCGGTGGCTGGTGCACCGGGCCTCGGGCACGTTGAGCGAAGCGGCGCTGGCCGGGCTCGGCGTGGAAGCCCGGCACGCTGCCGAATGGCGCGTGACCTGGGCTGTTCCGCTGGACGACGACGGCACGCCGATCCCGCTGGCCGAGGACGTGCTGCACGCGCCGACGCCGACCGAGGAGCGGTTGTCGCTCCCGGCGCGGCTGCTGGCGAGCGTTCCGGTGGAGCCGGACCGGCGGCGCGTGGCGGCGGCGGGTGCCGCGGAAGCGGTGCTGACCTTCGCCGCGGAGTGCTATCCCGAGCTGGTCGGCAAGGTCGAGCCGGAGCACCGGACGGCGTTGGTGCCGCTCGCCGGGTTCCCGCTGTCCGATGTGGACGACAAACTTCGGCAGGGCGTGACCGATCGGCTGCGCGTCGCCGCTTGGCTGCCCGCGGCGAGTGGAAAACCGGTCGCCCCGCTGGAATCCCGCGTCCTCGAGTACGTCTCGCCGGAGCTGGTGGAGCTGCTCGCCGACGTGGTGCCCGGCCTGCTGAGCGCAGACCTCGCCGATGCGCGTCACCGCAGGTCGCTGCACGTGCTGGAGGTCCGGCGGCTGGCCGCGGCGGAGATCGTGGAGGCCGTCACCGGCTTGCACCGCGAGCCGCAGTGGTGGTTCCGGCTCTACGACGCGTTGACGCCGATCGAAGGCGCGGACCCGGCGGCGCGCGAGGAGTTCACCGCGCTGCCCGTGCCGCTGGCCGACGGCCGCACCGTCAGCGGTGTGCGCGACGTGCTGCTCAGCCACCGCGACGCCGACCCCGACCCGGCCGCCGTGCTGTCCACACTGGACATCTCCGGCCTGCGCATCGCCCATCCCGACGCCACGCACCCGCTGCTGGAGAAGCTGGGCGCGCACCCGGCCGGACCAGCGGAACTGCTCGACGCGCCGCCGTTGGAAGAGGCCGTGCGCAGCAGCGTTTCCGACGCGCGCTCCGGCGTCGACGTTCGCCCGCTGGCCGAGGCGGTGCTGCAGCTCGTCGCCAACACCCAGCCGCGCGAGTGGATCGGCGCGCTGGCGCTGCCCGACGCGTACGGGGACTTCCGCCGCGCGGACGAACTGCTGCTGCCGGACGCGGCGCTGCTGGAGGTGCTGGACAGCGAGTTCGTCGGCGAGGACGCGCCGCTGGCCGTGCTCGACGAGGACTTCGCCGCCGAGTGGTCGACGGAGCTGCTGCGCTCGATCGGCGTGCTGGACGACTTCGCGGTCCAGGTCGAAGAGGATCCGCTGGAGCCCGACGAGGACTTCCAGGACATCCACCTGTGGTGGGCCGAGCAGGAGGCGGCGCAGCCGGAGAGCTGGCCGCCGCCGAGGTTCGTCGGCATCCGCGACCTGGACCTGGTCGCCGACGACGCGTGGCCCGCCGCGCTGCGCCTGCTGGTCCGGAACCCGGAAACCCTGCGTGCGCTGCGAGAACCGCGCAACTACTCGTCCTGGTGGATCGAGCGCTACGCCGTGCTCGGCGGTGCCGCGCCGCGGACCTGGCGACTCCCGGAAGCCGAAGACCTGTCGGGCCTGTACGACCCGGTGCCCGATGTCGGCTTGGACGCGGAGCACCTGCGCCTCGCGGGCGTGCGCGACGAGCTCGTCGTTGAGGACGCTGACGACGCCGCGGACCTGCTGGAGCGCCTAGGCGACCCGGAGCGCACTGTGCGCGCTGGGACTGCGCTGCGCGCGCACCAGGCGTTGGCGGACGCGGTGGCGTGCCGGACGATCGACCCGTCCGACCTGGACCCGCCGGAGACGGTGCGTTCGGTGTCCGGCGCGGTGGTCAGCACCGGCCGAGCGGTGGTGCTCGACGAACCGTGGATGCTGGGCGTCCTGGAAGCCCCGCTGGTGATCGCCGGCGGCAGCCCGGACTGCTTCGACGCCGAAGCCCTCGCGGAGCTCCTGGACCTCCCGCTGGCCTCGGACGAGAACACCATGCAGGTGGTCGGCGAAGGCCGAACCCAGCGCTGGCCCGACGTCGCCCGAGTCCCGGCGGCCTGCGAAATCCTCGGAATCCCGCTGCCACCAGGCGAGATCACCCTCCACGACGGCCTCCGAGTCCGCTCGTCGGCGGGAGAGCACCGGGTCCACTGGTGGGTGGAGCCGACAGGCCGAACCCACGCGGAGCGAACCCCGGACGGCCTGGCCCGAGCCCTCGCCTGGGCCTCGGGAAACTGGCGCGAACGCTTCGCCCTCGCAGCCCTCCTGGCGGACCCGGAAGCGGCAACCCTGCTGCGCTGATCAGCCCAGCTGATCAGCCTTCAGGGCGCGTAAGAAGCTGCTCCAGGTCTGAGGCTGGAACACGAGCGTCCCGCCATCACGGTCCTTGGTGTCCCGAACCCCGATGACCTCAACACCGGCGCCGACTTCGACGCACGCGGACTGACTCGCGCTATAGCTGGACTTCCGCCAACCAACTTCGACGCAGTCGCCTTCTTCGCCGCTGTAGCTGGACTTCCGCCATGTCTGAGACACGGTCTCACCCCTCTAGGTCATCAGCCCACGCTGTGATCAGCTTCGCTGAATCAGCTGGGCTCATCGCTACCCGTTGGAGTGTATCCAGCACATTTGCGTAATCAGCTACGTCCGGAGGCTCGTCGAGGAAGGCGCCCAAGCGTCGTTGCTCCAGGTGGACGATCGACCTCGATTTGGGGAAGTCGAGCAGCACGAAAGAGCCTTCGAGGCCGGGGTGCGTCGCGGCATCATCCGGGATGACCTGGACCGTCACGTTTCGACGCCTGGCCATCTTCACCACATGCCGAAGTTGTTCGGCCATGACCTGCGGGCCTCCGACCACGCGGCGAAACACCCCGGCGTCGACGAAGGTGTGGAACCCGACCGCGTTGGACTTGGCGAGAATTTCCTGCCGCCCGAGTCGAATAGCGACACGTGCCTCAACATCAGCGGGTTCGACGCCGCTCCCGAGCATCACCGCACGGGCGTAGTCGCTCGTCTGCAGAAGGCCATTGATGACGATCATGTCCAGGCAGCGGATCTGATTCGCGTCGCGCTCGAACTCGAGCAAGCCGGTCAGTTGCTTCGGCAGGCCTGGAACGCCGGTTTCCCACCAGCCGGGCTGATCCTGTTCGCGGGCTAGCTTCAGCAGGCGCTCGCGGTTCTCGCCAGTGACGCCGAGTATGGCGAGGATCGCGGACACGTCGGCTTCGGTGACCGCCTTCGTCCCGTTCTCGATCCTGCTCATCGTCGCCTTGGACAAGCCGAGCCGTTTCGCGACGTCTTCTTGCTTGTAGCCGCTGTCGTTGCGGAGCTGTCGCAGTTCGGCTCCCAGGCCGCGTGCGCGAGCACTGCCATTCATGTTGAGCAGCCTAGATCCTCCGCTCGTGCTGCTGGTTCACCCGAAGCGGGAATCGATCAGTTTCTGAAACTGCCGATAGATTCAGAGAACGTCAAGGGAGGTTCTGATGCCTGGTTACTTGACCTACGTCTGGCGTCCGGTCACCGGAGGCCGACACGCTTTCCCAATAGCAGCAACGAAATCCCCGCATGGGCAGAAGGTCGAGGCGTACTGCGGAGCAGAAGCCGAAGCCGCCGAACTGCATGACCGGTCCGAAGTGGACTGGATACGTGAAAAGTCCTGCATGACTTGCTGGCGAATCCTCGCCGATCGACCTTGAATTTTTTGCAGGAAAACCTGAAAGGAAATTAATCCTCATGTTCTGGATCCAGCTCAGCACCTTCATCCTCTTCAACCTCCTGATCCTCGCCCTGCTGATCACCCAAGTCCCGATCCCGACCCTGAGCGTCGCGACAGGTCAGCACGCAGGAACAGGCGACGGCGAGTACACGGTCTGGCACCTCATAGCCGACGTCGAAGCCGAAAACCACGCCATATCCCCAGAACCACCCCAACCAAAGTTCCCGGACGTCGACCCCGACGACCACCCAACCGGTCGCCACCGCCTGCGCCTGTAAAGGTCGAGATTTCGTTAAAAATTTATAAAACTGTTA
>NZ_JBEOVY010000176.1:0-15680 GCF_040295745.1 Saccharopolyspora sp. NPDC002686 | reverse complement strand
GTGCGGGTGGCGGAACCTCAGCGCCCGCCTGGACTCCGGGTGCCCGACTTGATGTATGCCAGATCAGCGGGTGCGGAGGTGGATGTGGTGGGCGCGGGCGAAGGCTGCGCGGTGCTGGGTGGCGCAGGCCGCCCAGGTGAACTCCTTGGCCCGGCGCTGCGCGGCGGCGGCCAGCGCTGACCGGCGGGTCGGGTCGTCGAGGAGTTCGGTGAGCCCCGCGGCGATGTCTCCGGCGCCGACCCCGCAGTACGCGACGGCGTCGCCGCCGACCTCGGGCAGGCTCAGGCGTCGCGTGGTGAGCACGGCGGCGCCGCAGGCCATCGCCTCCAGGACCGGCAGGCCGAAGCCCTCGCCGATGCTCGGGTAGGCGACGACGTCCGCGCCGCCGAGGAACCCGGCGAGCTGCCCGAACGGGAAGTAGCCGGCCCGGATCACGCGGATCCGGTGCGGCACCGCTTCCAGCGCCCGCTCCACGCGCGTGTCCCAGCCCGGCTGACCGGCCAGCACCAGCGCGGGCGAATCGGTGCGCCCCCGGCAGGCCAGGGTGAAGCCGCGGATCAGCGCGGGCACGTTCTTGCGGGGCTCCAGCGCGCCGAGGAACGCCACGTACGGCTGGTCGTGCAGGCTCAGCCGGTCGCGGACCGCCTGGACCTCTTCGGGTGTCGGCGGGTGGAACCGGTCCGGGTCGACGCCGTGGTACATCACCGGCATCCGCGTCCGGTCGGCGCCGACGGAGCGGGCGAGCTCGGCCGCGGTCGCCTCGCTCGGCACGATGCACAGCGTCGCGCGGCGCAGCGCGGTGCGCGTCCAGGCGCGGAAGAAGCGGGCCTTGACCGGCGAGTGCACCGCCGGGTTGGTGAAGAACGTGGCGTCGTGCAGGGTCACCACCGACGCGGCCGGGTTGGCCAGCGGCGTCGTGTAGTGCGGGGAGTGCAGGACGTCGATCCCGAGCCGCCGGACCAGCAGCGGCAGGGTGGTCTGCTCCCAGGTCAGCCGCGCGGTGCGGGTGGCGACGGCTTCGGCGGCGGGCACCACGTCGGTGCGCGGCGCGATGGTCGCGTACAGCTCCGCGTCGCGGGGCTGGCAGGCGACGGTGAGCCGGGCGCCGTCGGCGTCCAGCGCCGCCAGCAGGGAGTCGACGTACCGGCCGACGCCGCCCCTGTCCGCGGGTACCGCGGTGGCGTCGATGAGGATGTGCGGCTCGCCTCTGTGCACCAGAGCAGAGTACGGGGCGAAAAGCCCAGCCCGGGACGAGTACGTGAAAATGTGTTCAGGCCTATGCCGAGGCGATGTCCAGGTGCAGTGCCCAGACCTCCCGCGCCACCCGCGTCCAGGTGAAGTCCGCAACACGCCGGTGCCCCGCCGCGACCAGCTCCGCCCGCCGCCGCGGGTCGCCGAGCACCTCGCGCAGCGCAGCGGCGAGCGCGGCCGGGTCGGCACGCGGAGCGACCATTCCTGCACCCCCGGCGACCTCCACCAGCGCGGGCGCATCGGAGTGCACGACGGGAACGCCGAGCGCCATCGCCTCTACCAGCGGCAGGCCGAAGCCTTCCGCGAGGCTGGGCGCGGCCAGCGCGCTCGCGTTGCGCAGCAGGACCGCGAGTTCGTCGTCGGTCACCGACGACAGCACGCGCACCCGGTCGCCGATTCCGCAGTCCGCGGCGATCTGCCGCAGGTCGAGGTCGCCCCACCCCTGGCGGCCGACCACCAGCAGCGGGACGTCGGGGACGTCGGCCATCGCCCGCACCAGGTGCGGGTAGCCCTTGCGGGGCTCGATCGTGCCGATGGCCAGCACGTACTGCTCCGGAAGATCGAGCTGCACCGCCGGATCCGGCTCGGCCAGCAGCGACGGGGTGACGCCCTCGCCGATGACCTGCACGCGGGGCGCGGAGGTGTGCTCGGCGAGTTCGGCGGCCACCGCGGAGGTGGGCACGACCAGCGCGTCGGCTTGCCGGGCGGCCCGGCTGATCGCCCTGCGGTGCCAGGAAACCCCTCGCGGCGTCAGGGTTTCCGGGTGCGTCCACGGGACGGTGTCGTGCACGGTCACCACGAGCCCGCGCCCGCGCTTGGCCGGCGGCGCGAGGGGTGTCATGGCGTGCACGGAGTCGCCGCCCGGCCAGAGCGGAACACCGCGTTCCCAAGAGGCGATCAGCGCCCGTCGCGGCAGCGGCAGCACTCGCGGCCCAGCCACTCCGGGCACCCGCGCGGCCTCGACGTCGCCGCCTCGGCTGATCACGCTGCTGATCTCCCAGCCGTCGGGCGCGGTTTCGGCCATCGCGCGCAGCAACTCCCACGTGTAGCGGCCGGTCCCACCGGGGACGGGGGCGAGCAGCTGCTCAGCGATCGCGACGAGCTCGGGCACCCGCCCAGCTTCCCACGGCCCGAAGTGCGAAATTGACCACCCACTCCGTTTTCGCAGGTGGTTGAGTCGAGGACCGCTCGGCGCCGGGGGCGCGTAACGTCACGGCCGTGACGTCGGAACAGGTGCGCAGCACCGTGGTCGTGGTGACCTGGCGGGGGCGGGACCACATCGAGTCCTGCCTGGACGCGCTGGCCGCCCAAGACCGTCCACATCGGACGATCGTGGTGGACAACGCCTCCGACGACGGCACGGCCGAACTGATCGCCGCGCACCCGTCGGCCCCCGAGGTCCTGCGGCTCCGCCGCAACCTCGGCTACGCCGGCGGCATCGCCGCCGCGCTGGCGCGCGTCGCCACGCCTTACGTCGCGTGGCTCAACGACGACGCTGCGCCAGCCTCCGGCTGGCTCGCGGCGCTCGAGGCCGCGCTCGACGCGGACCACTCCGCGGCTGCGGCGACCTCCGTGCTCCGCACGTCGGACGGCCGCACGCAGTCCGCCGGCGTGCGCCTCACGGCCGACGGCCACGGCGCTGACGCGCCTGAAGCCTCCGGCGAGGTGTTCGGCTTCTGCGGCGGCGCAGCGCTGCTGCGCACCTACCTGCTGCGCGAAGCGGGCGGTGTCCCCGCTCACTTCTTCTGCTACTACGAGGACACCGACACGTCCTGGCGCCTACGCCTCGCCGGGCACCGCATCGTCTCCACGCCCGAGGCCGTCGTAGCGCACGCTCACGGCGCGACGACACAACCCGGTTCTGCGCAGTTCCACCGCTGGAACGAGCGCAATCGCCTGTTCATGCTGCTGCGCTGCGCCCCCTCAGAGGTCGCAACCCGCGAACTGGCCCGCTTCGCCGCGATCACGCTCGCGCTGCCGCTGCGCAAGAACGTCCCCGATGCCGCGAACTTCCGCGTCCCCCTCCGCCTCCGAGTACTCGCCGAGGTCCTCCGCCGCCTCCCCGCAACGCTGCGAGAACGCCGCGAGATCACCAGGTCGGCCCCGACCCGGCAGATCTGGCAGCGCTGGGCCGGCCGCTGACCGGTCCTCGATCTTCAGTCCGGGAACGCCGAACCCGAACCGCCGCGCAAACCGAGCCGCGCCCTCTCCTAACGGAAGGCCATCGAATCGGGTAGGCGGATCGGATCGGACTCCCGGCATGGTGCAGGCTTGAGGCGTGGCTGGAACTTCCGACCTCAGCAACCTGCCCCTCGTGTCCGTCATCGTCGTGAACTACCGCGGCGCCGACGACACCGTCGAGTGCTTGCGCGCGCTGCGCGAGGAACTCGACTACCCGGCCGAGCGGCTGGAGGTGATCTGCGTCGACAACGCCTCCGGTGATGGCAGCGCGGAGCGGATCCGGGCCGCAGCCCCGGACGTGCGGCTGGTCGAGTCGGATCGCAACCTCGGGTTCGCCGGCGGCTGCAACCTCGCCGCCCGCAACGCCTCCGGCCAGGTGCTGGCGTTCCTCAACAACGACGCGCGACCGGACCGGGACTGGGTGCGCTCGGCCGTCGCCGTGCTGCGGGCGGAGCCGACCGTGGGCGCGGTCGCCAGCAAGGTGCTGGACTGGGAGGGGCGCCACATCGACTTCGTCGACGGCGGGCTGACCTGGTTCGGCATGGGCTACAAGCGCCACGCCGGCGAGGTCGACGACCACTCGCACGACGCCCCGCGGGACGTGCTGTTCGGCACCGGATCGGCGCTGTTCGTGCGCGCCGAGCTGTTCGCCGCGCTGGACGGCTTCGACGAGCGGTTCTTCATGTTCTACGAGGACGTGGACCTGGGCTGGCGGCTGAACCTGCGCGGCTGGCGGGTCCGCTACGAGCCGCGGTCGCTGACCTTCCACCGCCACCACGCGTCGATGACCGACATCGCCTCCTCGCGGGAGCACTACCTGCTGGAGCGCAACGCGCTCGCCGCGCTCTACAAGAACGTCTCCGACGAGACGCTGGCGAAGGCGCTGCCCGCGGCGATGGCGCTGGCGGTGCGGCGGGCCACCGCGCGCGGCGAGATCGACCCGACGCAGCTGGAGATCACCCGCCGCGGCGAGTCCGAGGACGACTCGCCGGTGCCGATCGACCGCTCCGCGCTGGCCGGGATGCTGGCCATCGACCAGTTCGTGGAGATGCTGCCGTCGCTGAAGCAGTCCCGCGACGAGGAGCAGCAGGCGCGGGTGCGCACCGACGCGGACCTGGTCCCGCTGATGCGCAAGGCGATGGAACCGGCCTACCCGCTGCCGCGCTACCTCGCCGCGCACGACGCGCTGGTGGAGGCCTTCGGCCTGGACGAGGTCTTCGGCCGTCCCCGCAAGGTCGTGGTGATCACCGGCGACGCGGTCACCGAGCGGATGGCCGGTCCGGCGATCCGCGCCTGGCACATGGCCGAGGTGCTCTCCGTCGAGCACCAGGTGCGGCTGGTCAGCGTCAACGACCTGGTCAGCCCGCCGCAGGCGGAGTTCGAGGTGCACGCGGCGACCCGGCGCGAGCTCGGTGCGCACGTCGACTGGGCCGACATCGTGGTGCTGCAGGGGCACGTGCTGGAGATGGTGCCCGCGCTCAAGAAGGTCGATTCCACCAAGATCGTGGTCTGCGACGTCTACGACCCGATGCACCTGGAGCTGCTCGAGCAGGGCCGCGACACCGACGACGAGCGCCGCGCCAAGGACCTGGCCGGGGTGACGAAGGTGCTCAACACCCAGCTGCAGCGCGGTGACTTCTTCCTCTGCGCCTCCGAACGCCAGCGGCACTTCTGGCTGGGGCACCTGGCCTCGCTGGGCCGCCTGACGCCGGGGCTGTACGACAACGACCCGACGGTGCGCTCGCTGCTGTCGGTGGTGCCGTTCGGCCTGCCGTCGGTGGCGCCGCGCCGCACCAGCCCGGCGATCAAGGCCGTCCACCCCGGCATCTCCGCCGACGACAAGGTGGTGCTGTGGGCGGGCGGCGTCTACAGCTGGTTCGACCCGCTGACGCTGCTGCACGCGGTGCACCGGATCTCCCAGCGGCACAACGACATCCGCTTGTTCTTCCTGGGCATGAAGCACCCGAACCCGGACGTGCCGGAGATGGGCATGGCAGGTCAGACCCGCGCGCTGGCCCAGCGGCTCGGGCTGACCGACAAGTTCGCGTTCTTCAACGAGACCTGGGTGCCCTACCAGGAGCGGCAGAACTACCTGCTGGACGCCGACTGCGGTGTGACCACCCACTTCGAGCACGTGGAGACGACGTTCGCGTTCCGCACCCGGGTGCTGGACTACCTGTGGTCGGGGCTGCCGGTGGTGACCACCGACGGCGACTCGTTCGCCGACCTGGTGCGCTCGGAGCGCATCGGCGTCGTGGTACCCGCCGAGGACCCGGACGCGCTGGCCGAGGCGTTGGAAAAGGTGCTCTACGACGAGGAGTTCGCCGCGGAGTGCCGCCGCCGCATCGAACCGGTCCGGGAGCGCTTCACCTGGGAATCGGTGCTGGCGCCGCTCACCGAGTTCTGCCGCGACCCGCGCCCGGCCGCCGACCGGCTCAAGGCGTCCTCGCCGCTGGTGCGAAGCCCGCAGATCAACGGCACCGAGGCGGTGCGCCGCGACCTCGCGCTGCTGCGCGAGTACCTGGACGCCGGTGGGCCGCTGGAGGTCGCCAAGCGAGCCGGCGGGCGACTGCGGCGACTCGCCGGTGAGCGGTTCCGTGGCCGCTGACCTGCGCGTTCTGCTCGACGGAACGCCGCTGCTGGGCAACCGCACCGGGATCGGCCGGTACACGGCGTCGCTGGTCGCGGAGCTGGCGGCGCTGGTGGACGTCCGGCTGATCGGGTTCACGACTCGGGGCTGGCGGGAGCTGCGCGAGGTGGCGCCGCCGGGGACGCGGGCCGTTGGGCCGCCGATCCCGGCCCGGGTGCTGCGGATGCTGTGGCAGCGCGGCGCTTTCCCGCCGATCGAACTGCTCGCGGGACGGGCGGACGTGGTGCACGGGACGAACTTCGTGCTGCCGCCATCCGTCCGAGGTGCCGGGGTCGTGACCGTGCACGACCTGGCTTTTCTGGATGATCCTTCGCTGGCGGAGGCCGATCTTCCTGTGCTGGTGCGGAGTTCGGCGCAGCGGGCGCGGGTGGTGTGCACACCGACCGCTGCGGTCGCCGATGCGGTCAGCGCCCGGCTCGATGTCCCGCGCGACAAAGTAGTGGTGACTCCACTCGGCGTTGATCCGGCGTGGTTCACGGCTGCACCACTAGATTCCGCACTGCGAGTCCACTATGGACTTCCTACCGAATACCTGCTCTTCGTCGGCGCCGAAGGGCCGCGCAAAGGCCTTGCCGGACTGCTGGAAGCGCACGGTCCGGACCTGCCACCGCTGGTCATCGCCGGTCCCGGCGAGCCGGGGAACGACGCATCGGTGATCCGCACCGGCTACCTCCCCGAGGACCACCTGCGCCACCTGGTCGCCGGCGCCGGCGCTCTGGTTCTCCCGTCCCGCGACGAAGGTTTCGGCCTCCCCACCTTGGAAGCACTGGCCTGCGGAACGCCCGTGGTCTGCTCGGACATCCCCGCCCTCCGGGAAGTCACCGCCGGTCACGCGACCTACTTCCCCTTCGGCGACCCGAACGCGCTCAACGAAGCCCTGCACCAAGCCCTGACGAACCCGCCAGACCCGGAATCCGGCCGAGCGCAAGCGAAAACCTTCACCTGGCAAGCCTGCGCCGAAGCAACCACCGCCGCCTACCGCCGAGCGGCGAACTAACCCCAGAAATGCGTCAGGCCAGGCTCCCAGTAGTACCCCGGGCCACCTGGCCTTCCTTCCATCACCCCACGGGATCAGGCACCACCCATGATGGATACATCGAACCTAAAAGTCGCCTGATTTTCCCAAAAATGGGAGAGCATCACCGAATCAGGCGATCACAAGCCAACTTCCGTATCGCTCGAAAGAGAATTCGAGGACCCCCGTACCGTATTCCTTCGTGCCCATCGCATACGGCGACGAGTCCTTCCATGAGCACCCAGAGCACGGCTTCTACGTGCTTGCTGGCGTGGTCTTCGAACCTGAGGCGCTCGATGAAGCCAACGAGATCCTCCTGTCCCTGCGCGGGAAGCACCGGAAGCTCCACTGGTATGACATGGGTCCCGGCGAACAACGACGAGTTGTCAAGCAATTGGCCGACCTCGACGGCATGCACATTGTCGTGATCGGGTCTCCCGTTCCCATCCAGCGACAGGAACGAGCACGAGCCAAATGCCTGACCCAGCTCGTCGTCGAGCTGCACGGCTTTGCCGTGGACACGCTCCTGCTCGAGGCTCGTTCATCTGACCTGAACCGTCGTGACGTGCGAACAGTCGCCGCAGCCCGGCGGTGCTTACTGCCGAAGGGCTCCGCATTCCAAGTCGACCACTGCAGAGGATCAGACCAGCCGCTGCTGTGGGCTCCGGATGTTGTTGCAGGTGTCTGCCGAGCTGCAGAGCTCGGGCGCACCGAATACCGCGAGATGCTGGCCGACAGTGTGTATGACATCGAGATAGCAACCGACTGCTAACCCCAGAAATGCGTCAGGCCAGGCTCCCAGTAATACCCCGGGTCACCTGGCCTTCCTTCCTTCTCCCCGCGGGATCAGGCACCGCCCATTATGCACAGCCCGAGCTCCACGCACCAGCCGATAAGGCCCTGGCGCGGGTTTTCAAGGTCAACTTGACCTCTTCGGGTTACCCCGTCGCTCCGCGGAGTGCTTCCGGGTCGGTTTCGAACGCCGCGTGCAGGGCTTCCCGCCAGGTGCGCATCGGGGTCAGGCCCGCTTCTCGCCAAGCCGCTTCCGACAGGACCGAGTACGCCGGGCGGGGCGCCGGACGCGGGAAGTCCTCCGTCGTGCAGGGCTGGACGCGGGACTCGTCCAGCCCTAGTTCCGCGAAGATCGCTCGGGCGAAGGCGCACCAGCTCGTCTGGCCGGAGTTGGTGCAGTGCAACACCTTCTGGTCCGGTCCTCGGCGCTCGGCCACTCGCTCCGCCAGTTCCACCAGACCGTTCGCGAGGTCCGCCGCCCAGGTCGGGGAGCCGATCTGATCGTCCACGACGGACAGCGAGTCGCGTTCGCCGGACAGGCGGACCATCGTCTTCACGAAGTTCCCGCCGCGGGCTCCGTAGACCCACGCAGTGCGCACCACCCAAGCCCTGGCGCCGGAGTCCAGGACCGCGCGTTCGCCGTCGAGCTTGGTGCGGCCGTAGACGGTGCGCGGACCGGTTTCGTCCGTCGGCTCGTACGGGCGGTCGGCGTCACCGCCGAACACGTAGTCCGTGGACACGTGCAGCAGCGGGATTCCGTTGCGGTGGCAGGTCTTCGCCAGCTGCGCCGGACCTTCGGCGTTGACCAGCCTCGCCCGCTCCTCGTCGGATTCCGCCGCGTCCACCGCGGTGTAGGCCGAAGCGTTGATCACCACCGGGCGGAGGTCGGCGTCGCGGGCGGTCTCGGCGAAGGAATCCACCGCGTCGGCGACCGCCTCGCGGTCGGTGATGTCGAGCTCCGCGGATCCCGGGGCGTGCACGAGAGCACCGGGACGCGCGGACATGACTCGGACCAGTTCGGCGCCCAGCTGGCCGCGGCCGCCCGGGACCAGGATGGCGAGGCGGGTCATCGGGCCACCGCCGAACGGGCCTTCAGCGGCTCCCACCAGGCGCGGTTGTCCTGGTACCAGCGGACGGTCTCGCGCAGTCCGGCCTCGAAGTCCTTCTGCGGCTGGTAGCCCAGCTCGCGGACGATCTTGCCGTGGTCCACCGAGTAGCGGCGGTCGTGGCCCTTGCGGTCCTCCACCTGCCGCACCATCGACCAATCCATGCCCAGCTCCGCCAGCACCCGCTCGGTGAGCTCCTTGTTGGTCAGCTCGGTGCCGCCGCCGATGTTGTAGATCTCGCCCGGCCGCCCGGACTCGGCGACCAGCTGGATGCCCCGGCAGTGGTCGTCGACGTGCAGCCAGTCCCGCACGTTGAGGCCGTCGCCGTAGAGCGGCACCTGGTGGCCGTCCACCAGGTTGGTGATGAACAGCGGCAGCACCTTCTCCGGGAACTGGTACGGCCCGTAGTTGTTGGAGCAGCGGGTGATGCAGACCGGCAGGCCGTGCGTTCGGTGGTAGGCGCGGGCCAGCAGGTCCGAGCTCGCCTTCGCCGCCGAGTAGGGCGAATTCGGCTCCAGCGCGTGCTCCTCCGGCCAGGAGCCGGACTCGATCGAGCCGTACACCTCGTCGGTGGAGATGTGCACGAACTTGCCGACCCCGGCCTCGAGCGCGGCCTGCAGCAGGACGTTGGTGCCCACCACGTTGGTCAGCACGAAAGCGTCGGATCCGGTGATCGAGCGGTCCACGTGCGATTCGGCCGCGAAGTGCACGACCACGTCCACACCGGACATCACGCGGGTCACCACCTCGCGATCGCAGATGTCACCGCGGACGAACTCCAGCCGCGGGTCGTCGGCGACCGGTGCCAGGTTCGCCTCGTTGCCCGCGTAGGTGAGCTTGTCGAGCACGACGACGTCGGCGCCGGCGTACGCCGGGTACGCGCCGCCGATCAGCTGCCGCACGTAGTGCGAGCCGATGAACCCGGCTCCACCGGTGACGAGAATCCGCATCAGGCCCTTCTCTCCTGTTCGTGCCGCTTCGCCTGAATTCCTCGCGGGGCACCGCCGCGATCAGGGCGACGTGCGAAGTCTGGCATGCTGCGCCCGGCAGCGGCCACGCTCCCCAGTCACGCAGCGTATTGGAACAAGTTCACTCTTATGAGCGTCATCACCCCAAAACCGGGATCTGCCCACCGATCCCAAGGGCCCCGCTAGCCTGCAACGAGAACACGAGCAAAATCACCTCCCGAAGGTGTAACGCTCGCGGCAGTCCAAGGAGGAAGCGGCGTGGAGGATCGGCCCAGGTGGCCAGGCGGCCCGCAGGGTCAGCCGGGGAGGCCCGCAGCGCCGCGCGGGAACGGCCGCAACCGTCCCGGCACCCCTGGCAACCCCGCTTCGAGCGCTCGCCGCGCCGGTCGCGCGGGCAACGCGCCACCCGCCGGAGGCCCCGGCCGGAAGACTCCGCAGAGTGAAGCGCGCCAGCGCCCGTCGGGCCGTTCAGGTGAAGCGAACCTCCCGCCGGAGAACGACGTCTGGAGCCGTCGCCGCACCAAGAGCGGCGGCCGCGGTGGACGTGGCGCCCGCACCACCGGGCGTTTGCTGGTCGCGCTGCTGTCCGTGCTGGTGCTGACCTCCACCGGTTTCGGCTGGGCGATGTTCCGGCCCGGCGGAAGCGGCACCTCCACCGCCGACGTCATCGGCAACGGCTTCAACGCACCGGACGGCGCCACCGACATCCTGCTGATCGGCAACGACAGCCGCACCGACGCCTTCGGCAACCCGCTGCCCGAGGAGATGCTCCGCGAACTGCGCACCACCCAGGAGGGCGGCGACCTCACCGACGCCATGATCCTGGTGCGCATCCCCAACGGCGGCGGCAGCGCCAGCGCGATCTCCTTCCCCCGCGACACGCTCGTCGACGTCGGGCTCGGCCTGGGCAAGACCAAGCTCACCGAGACGCTGAACAACGGCATGGCCGCCGAGCGCCAGAAGCTGCAGAAGGAAGGCACCACCGACGAGAAGGAGCTCGAGACCAAGTCCCGGCTCGCCGGGAAGCAGCTGCTGCGCAAGACCATCGAGGACCTCACCGGCGTCAGCATCGACCACTACGCCGAGGTCAACCTGCTCGGCTTCTACGAGATCACCAAGGCCGTCGGCGGTGTCGAGGTCTGCCTGAAGGACGACACCAAGGACCCGCTGTCCGGGGCCAGCTTCAAGAAGGGCCAGCAGACCATCGAGGGCGCCGACGCGCTGGCCTTCGTCCGGCAGCGGCACGGCCTGATCAACGAGCTCTCCCGCGGCAAGCGCCAGCAGGTGTTCATGTCCGGGCTCGCCCGCAAGGTGATGTCCAGCGGCACCCTGACCAACCCGGCGAAGCTGACCGATCTGATCGACGCGATCAAGAAGTCGGTCACCCTGGACCCGGCGCTGGCCGACGACCTGCTCGGCTTCGCCCAGCAGATGCAGGGCATCGCCGGCGGCGACGTGCAGTTCTACACCGCCCCGGTGCACCTGGTCGGCCCGTCCGGCAAGGAGCAGGTCACCATCAACATCCCCGAGACCCGGCGGTTCGCGGCCGATCTCCTGCTGAACCCCCAGGAGCGGGAGCAGAAGATGGCGGCGCAGAAGGCCCGCGCGGAGACCTCGGTCAGCGTCTACAACGCCTCCGGTGTCAGCGGTCTGGCCGCCCGGGTCCTCGACGAGGTGTCCGGGCAGGGCTTCACGGCGGGCAGCAGCTCGAACGCCGAAACCATGGCGAAGTCGGTGGTCTACTACGCCGCAGGCGGGGAGGAGGCCGCCAAGGAGGTGGCCGAGGCCCTCGGCGGGCTGCCCACCGAGGCGAACGCCAACGTCCAGGCCGGCAGCGTCCAGGTCTACCTGGGCAAGGACTACAAGGGCCCGGGCACGCAGAACTTCGCCGGCCCGCGCGCGGTCAAGCTCGACGGCTTCCGCCAGCTGCCGCCGCTGCACACCCAGCAGGACGTCAACGAGCAGCCCATCACCCCCGACGGAGTTCCCTGCGTCGAGTGACACCGGCGTCACACGATCGCGTGCACGACCCCGCTTCGGGCAGCGGTTAACCTTGTCCGGCAACGCACCGCGGCGGGGGAGGCTCAGTGGGCGAACCGGAGCAGGAGACCGACGAAGCGGTCGAGCCGACCGCGCAGCAGCGGACCGGGTTCCGCATCGCCGGTCGCAGCGCGATCGCGCTGGTCTCGGCGATCGTGCTCGGCATCACCGCCGTCGGCTGGATCGTGGTGGACCGCCTCAGCGACGTCAGCTCCGCGAACGTGCTCGCCGACCCGCCGCAGCAGCAGAGCGATGACGACGGCGCGACCGACGTCCTGCTGGTCGGCAGCGACAGCCGCACCGACGCGCAGGGCAACCCGCTGCCGAACAGCGTGCTCAAGCAGCTGCGCACCGAAGCCATCGGCGGCCTGAACACCGACAGCCTCGTGGTGATCCGGGTGCCGCACGGCAACGCTCAGCCGACCGCCGTGTCCATCCCCCGCGACACCTACGCGGACGTGCCCGGCGGCCGGCCGGAGAAGATCAACGCGGTCTACGGACTGACCAAGAACGCCGCCGCCGAGAAGCTCCGCTCCGAGGGCCGCCCGGAGGGCGACGTCGAGCGCGAGTCGCAGCAGGCCGGGCAGCGCGCGCTGGTGCAGACGGTGCAGAACCTCACGGGCCTGCGCATCGACCACTACGCGGAGATCAACCTCCTCGGCTTCTACGAGCTCACCGAAGCCGTCGGCGGTGTCGAGGTGTGCCTGAAGAACGCCACCAGCGACAAGGACTCCGGCGCCGACTTCACCGCCGGACGGCACACCATCTCGGGCGGCGACGCGCTGTCGTTCGTCCGGCAGCGGCACGGCCTGCCCCGCGGCGACCTGGACCGGATCGTGCGCCAGCAGGTGTTCATGGCGGCGCTGGCGAACAAGGTGCTGTCCACCGGAACGCTCACCGACCCCGCGATGGTCAACGACCTGGTGCAGGCCGCGCGCCGCGCGGTCGTGCTGGACGAGGGCTGGGAACCGCTGGGCTTCGTCGAGCAGATGCAGGAGATCGCGGCCGGCCGGGTCGCGTTCATGACGATGCCGGTGGCCAACACCAACGCCCGCGACGACCGCGGCCAGAGCATCATCGACGTCGATCCCGCCGAGGCGCACCGCTTCTTCGCCGGTCTGGCCACCACGCCACCCGGCCTGGCGGCGAAGCCGAAGCTGCAGCTGGACGGCACCGCCCGCACCGAACAGCCGATCACCTCGGACAGCAGCATCCCCTGCGTGGACTGACCGGGACTGGTCGTCCCGGCAGATCCGGCCGGTCTCGCCGCCCGCGGCCTGACCAACCGGGAGATCGCCACCACCCTGTTCATCAGCCACCGCACGGTCGGCTACCACTTGCAGAAGGTGTTCCGGAAGCTGGGAATCCCAGGCCGGGCACAGCTCCTCGAGGTCGACCTCGAGGCGGTTAGGCTCGGCGCATGAGCGTTACCCAGGCGCTGCTCGGCCCGCTGCTGGCCGAAGGGGCACCCAAGCCGCTGATCACGCACTACGACGACGCCACCGGGGCGCGCATCGAGCTGTCCCGGGCGACCACCGCGAACTGGGCGGCCAAGACGGCGAACTGGCTGGTCGACGAGATGGACCTGGAGCCGGAGACGCCCGTGCTGGTGGCGCTGCCCGCGCACTGGCAAACCGTCGGCGTGCTGCTCGGCGCCTGGTGGTGCGGCGCGCACATCACCAACGACCCGCGAGGCGCCGAGGTCGCTTTCGTGCCCGCGACGGACCTGGAGCGCGGTGAAGGCGCCCGAACCGTGGCGGCCGTCGGCCTCGACGCGCTCGGCGCTCCGCTGCGCGGACTGCCGGACGGCGTCGTCGACTACGTCTCGGACATCCGCGTGCACGGCGACGACTTCAGCCCGATGCTGCCGATCGACGGCGACACCCCCGCGCTGCTCGACCGGTCCGTCGACGAACTGGTCGCCCACGCCCGGGAACGCGCCGGAGCTCTGCACATCGGACCCACCGACCGCGTTCTGTCCACATTGGAGTGGACGTTGCCGGACGGCGTGGTGGACGGCCTGCTGGCGGTGCTCGCCGGGCAATCATCCCTGGTGCACTGCACGAATCTCGATCCGGCGAAGCGCGAAAACCGCCGCGAATCCGAGCGGACCACCGTCGAACTCGGCAACTGACCCCGCGCATGAAGAACGGCCTGCCCCGGATCGGGACAGGCCGTTCTTCATGCGTCAGGCCGCGGGCTGCTCGACCTTCGTCGAGTTCCCCTTGAACAGCCCGGAAAGCGTGTAGCGCGGGCCGCTGAAGCCGAGCGCCAGGCAGGTCGCCGCGAGCACCAGGACGTACTCGAATCCGCCGTCGCTGTTGAAGAAGCCGCCGCTGAGGTGCGCGGTGAACAGCGCGCCGATCATGATCGCCGCGAGCAGGACGCCGGCGACGGGCAGCAGCACACCCAGGATCAGCCCGAGCCCGCCGACCACCTCGACGATCGCGGTGAACCACGCCGCCACGGCGGGCAGGCCCATCTTGCCGAAGGACGCGACGACGTTGTCCATGCCGTAGAGCACGAACTTCTGGTAACCGTGCGCGAGGAAGGTCGCGCCCACCACCAGGCGGGCGACCAGGGCCATCACGTCGCGTAGACGGTGCTGCATGGAAAGACCTTTCGAGGAGTGGGTCTGCGTTGCCAACAAGCATACGTGAAGCTTCAAATAAACCCGCCCGTCGAGAAGATGCTCACACGATCACCGCCCTGCGGCGCGAGCTCGCGCGAACTCGCCAGAAATATGGCAAACGACCAGTACCAGCTGCGGCTACTGGTAAGTAACATCGAGGGATGCGTGACATCCAGGCGCTCTTCACCCCCGCCGGCGAGCAGCTCGTACCGAGCGAAGCTGCCTGCAGCCCCTGGGGCGAACTGGTCGGCGGCGGCCCAGTGGCCGGGCTGCTCGCCCGGGCCGTGGAGCTGACCAGCAACGACCCGGACCTGTTCATCGCCCGACTCACCGTGGACCTGATGCGACCGGTGCCGGCCAAGCCGCTGTCGGTCACCGCCGAACCGCTGCGCACCGGGAAACGCCTCCAGGTGAGCGAAGCGACCCTCACCGTCGACGGCAAGCCCTCGGCCCGCGCCACCGCCCAGATGCTGCGGCGAACCGAGGTGGACGGCACCGTCCCGGAGGTGAAGGCCCCGTTCCCCGGACCTGCCGAACTACCGGACGGGCACTTGCTGCCCCCGGAGCTCGGACTGCGCTGGGGCGTTCACGACGTGGTCCAGGTCCGCTGGCGAGAAGACCAGCGGGCGACCAGCTCCAGCAAGGCGTGGATGCACATGCCGATGCCGCTGGTTCCCGGCGAAGCGCTGAGCCCGCTGGCGCACGTGGCGATCCTGGTCGACTGCATCAGCGCAGCCAGCCCGGTCGGACCGATCTTCGGCCCGTGGATCAACACCGACATCACGCTCTACCTGCACCGCCCGTTCGAAGGCGAATGGCTCGGCATGGAGATCGACCGGGACGTCCAACCAACCGGCATCGGCGTGGCCAACGCCCGCCTGTACGACGAGCGAGGCCTCATCGGCAGCGCTCACGAAGCAGTCATGGTCAACCAGCTCGGCTGAACAGCGGTCCCGCAATCCGCGGGACCGCCCTTCCGAGAACGCAAAGAAAGGGGGCTTCCCGAACCGAAGTCCGGGAAGCCCCCTTCTCAATTAGTGTGTCG
>NZ_JBEOVY010000175.1:0-15705 GCF_040295745.1 Saccharopolyspora sp. NPDC002686 | reverse complement strand
ACCGGGGCATGCGGGTCCGCACCCGCAGCCCCGAGGAGATCCTGGAGATCTACGAGGTGCGGATCTCGCTGGAGGCGACCGCCGCGTCGGCCGCGGCGCAGCGCCGCAGCGATTTCGACCTGGTCCGGATCGCCCGCGCGCAGAAGGCGATGGTCGCGACGTCCACATCGGACCCGGCGGCGATGGCGGCGGCGAACCTGACCGTGCACGAGGCGATCTGGGCGGCCAGCCACAACGGCACCATCGTCGACCTGCTCACCCGCCTCAACAACCACCTCACCCGCTACCCGGCCACCACCCTCAAGGTCCCGGGCCGCTGGGCGGAAGCGATCGACGAGCACGAAGCGATCATCGAAGCGATCGAGCAGCGCGACGCCGACCGGGCCCACGACCTGGCCCGGGTCCACATGACCAAGGCCAGAGAGCTCCGCCTCCGCATCTACGCCGAGAACACCGACTGACTCCCCGCCCCGCCCGGGGCATTTCGCTCGAAGCGGGCTGGCGCCACGAGCAGCGCCCGCTCAAGTCGTGCTGCCCACCCGTCATCTCGTGCACGGGTTCCTCGCGGCCAGCCCGGTACGGGCGTCCCCACTCCTCCGCTCGCTCCAGCCGGTTTCGGCAGCAGAAGCACGAGCACGCCGAGATTACTTGACACAAGTAATTTACCACCAAGATACTTTGCGGACTCGGCCGGGCGATGTGGCCCTTCCAGCGCCACCGCGCCCGAACTGTCCAGGCGCACCTCGCAGTGCGCCGGCCCGGAAGGAGCCCACGTGACCGCACTGAGGGAAGGCGGGCAGCGCACCGGCTCGCTGGCCCGGTGGCTGGGAGTGCTCACGCTGCTGGTCGTCGTGGCGATCTCCTACATCGACCGGGTCAACGTGTCGGTGCTGATCACCGATTCCGACTTCACCCAGCACTTCGGGATCGAGGGGAACCGCGCGGTGCAAGGCGCGCTGATGACCCTCTTCCTGGTCGGCTACGGGATCGCGGCCATGCTGATCACGCCGTGGTACGAAGCGGTGTTCGGCGTACGACGCGGCCTGATCGTCAGCCTGCTGTGCTGGGCGCTGTTCACCCTCGTCTCCCCGTACGCCGGTGGCGCGGTACTGCTGCTGACGCTGCGGTTCCTGCTCGGGGCCAGCGAGGGACCGCTGTTCTCGCTGAAGACCATGTACGTCAAGGACCAGTTCGCAGAAGGCACGTGGGGCAAGCCCAACGCCGTCAGCTCGATGGGCGTGTCCATCGGTACGGCGGTGGGCATTCCGGTGATCACCTTCGCCGTGGTGCAGTTCGGCTGGCACGGCTCGTTCCTGCTGCTCGCCGCGCTCAACCTGGTGGTGGGACTGCCGCTGGTCGCGGCGTTCATCCGAGTCTCCCGGCGGCGAACTGGCGTCCGGCAACCAGCCGTCCAGCGGTTCACGGCGGCGCTGCGCACGCCGAAGCTCGGCTGGATCCTGCTGATCGAGGTCGCCACGCTCGGCTACCTGTGGGGCAGCACGTCCTGGCTCCCGTCGTACTTGCTGCAGGCACGGCACTTCTCGTTGGCGCAGATGAGCGCGCTGTCGGCGCTGCCGTTCGTGGTCAGCCTGGCATCCGGCTTCCTCGGCGGGTACGTCATCGACCGCGTGTCACCTCGCCGAGTGCCGATCGTGCTGGTGATCGGCAGCGTGGGCACCGCGCTGTGCGCCACCACGGTCATGTTCGCGGAGTCGCGTTGGCTGGCGGCGTCCATGCTGATCCTGGCCAACGGGTTCTGGGGCCTGCAGGGGCCGGCGATTCCGACGCTGGTGCAGCAGTACGCGCCGCCGGGCACCGTCGGCAGCGCTTACGGCGTCATCAACGGCATCGGCAACCTGGTGTCCGCGCTGCTGCCGATGCTGATGGGCGTGGCCATCGCGCTGGGCGGCAACCAAGGGTTCGCCGCCGGGTACGGGCTGCTCGCGGCGACCCAGGTGCTCACGTTGCTGGGAGCAGTCGCCCTGCTCAGGGGACGTGGACCGCACACCTCGGCCGAGCACCCTCCGGCGGACCAACCCGCAGTGCTGAAACCGCAGCCAGGTCAGACCGCCTGATCGTCGCGCAGGCTTTCGACGGCGTCGATGTGGGACGAGACCCGGGCGTTGAACGACTCCGGCCGCTCCTGGTTGGCCAGGTGCCCGGCGCCGGAGATGGTCTCGAACACCGCGCCGGGAATGCCGTCGGCCAGCGCCCGGCTCTCCGGGATCCCGGTCACCCGGTCGCGGTCCCCGCACAGGACCAGGGTGGGGACTCGGATCTCGGCGAGCCGGGACGAGGTGTCCGCGTCGGCCATCGCCTCCACCGCGTAGCGGTAGCCGGGCAACCGGAGCGCCCTGGTCATGATGGCGATGGCCCGCTCGACGAGCTCGGGCGGTGCCTGCTCGGACAACAGGCGCGGCGCGCGGCGGCGGGCGAACTCCTCCGAGCCGAGTTCGGCGAGTTCGGCTGCCCTGGCGCGCATCTTCACGGCACCTGCTGGAGTCCGGCCGCTGCCCCGACTGGAGTCGGCCAGGACGAGGCTCCTGACCAGCTCGGGATGGCGCAGCGCCAGCGCCTGCGCGATCACCCCACCCCACGAGACACCGAGCAGGTGCGCAGAACCGCTGGCACGACTGCGGATGACGTCCGCGGCGGCATCGGCGAAGCCGGTGATGTCCACTTCGGACTCCGGATCGGCCGATCTGCCGTACCCCGGGGCGTCCCACGCGATGACGTGCGCCGTGCCGGCCAAGCCGTCGAGCTGCGGGCGGAACGACTCCGCGCAGGAGCCGATCCCGTGCAGGCAGAGGAGATCGGGCCCGCTGCCCGCTTCGACCAGGTGCAGTCCCGAGCGCTCGGGGACCGCGGCGGGATCCGTCATGTCGGCCTCCTCGATTCGGGTTGCTTCCGGGAGCAGGACCGGCCGATCAGCCGATCCGAACGCCGGTCGCCCTGAGATCGGCGATGCTGCGCAGCACCGAGTAGGCGACCACCGCACTGGATGCGGGATTGCGCGGCGACGGGTCGTTGGCGATCTCGAAGCGGTAGCTGCCGATCGACCCGTCGATCTCGATGACGTGCGCAGTGCGGGTCGCAGCCGGGTCGGCGACCACGCAGACCTCGACCAGTGCGCGATCACCGGCGGCGAAAGCCACTGTCGCGGCCACGTTGACGTTGTTCGGGAACAGCTGCACCGCCTGCGCGACACCGCCGTCGAACAGCTCCACCGGCTCGTCGCCCGGCTCCATCGCCTTCAGCCGGTCCGCCACCCCGGCTTCCATCCACGGCTGCAGCAGCGATCGCGGCTTCTTCCGGGAGGTGATCCGCACCCGGCGGAGCGGCCCGGCGAAGGCCGCCGCGCGCAGCAGGTCGAGGCCGCCGATCGCGCCTGAGCACAGCACCAGCCGCCCGCGCCGGGGCAGCCGGTCCACGAAGCCGTCCTCGAACAGGCCGCCGACGGACACCGCGACCAGGTCCCGGCCGGTGTCCAGCACCTGCGCCGCGACCTCCCGCAGCACGGCCGGTCCCGCCGCTTCCACCACGACGTCGCAGCGGCGCAGCAACTCGGCGAGGCTGTCCACAGCGGACGGACCTGCGTCGGCTCGGCGGCGCAGCACGGCCGCGACCCGAGCGCCCGGCACGGCTCCGGCGTCCAATTCCGACGCTACCTTGGCCCCGATCGAACCGAAGCCGAGAAGACCGACGCGCAGTGGTGGGGAGTTCGTCACGGGTGCTCCTCGCAGAACGTCGTGATCAATGCTCGCGTGCAGGCAGCGACGACTTGGTGGTCAGCGGCTTCTGCACGAGCGAGCTGCGACCATCGGTTAAGCTCCGTTCAACCCCTGGCCTACGAGGAGTCGACGACGAATGGACCCGGTTGAAGAGGTGCTCGCGCAGTGGGGGGAACAGCGCCCGGACCTCGACGCCTCCCCGATCGCGATCTTCGGCAGGGTCCGGCGGATCGCCGACCTCGCTTCCGGCAGCCTCCGCGGCTACCTGAAGTCGTTCGGGCTGAACCCCGGTTCCTTCGACATCCTGTGCAACCTGCGCCGCGGCGGCAAACCGTACCGGAAGACGCCGTCCGAGCTGGCCGCATCCGCGCTCGTCACCTCCGGTGCGATGACCGGGCGGCTGGACGCGCTGGAGGCGGACGGGCTGATCCGCCGCCGCCAGCACCCGACCGACCGCCGGGTCAGCTACGCCGAACTGACCCCGGCAGGCCGCAAGCTCATCGACCGCGTTCTCAGCGGCCACCTGGATCGCGAAGAGCTGCTGCTCGCCCACCTGGGCCAGGACGACCGCGAGACCATCGAGCGGGCGCTCGCCCTGCTCGAAGGGTCGGTGCGGGAAGCCATCGAGACGAAATAGCCGAAGAGCGCTCAGCCGGCGTTGGTCCACCGATCGGCAGCCGGCGTCGCGGTGCCCAGCGCCGCCGACAGCTTGGCCACCCCGGCACCGCTGTTGCGCAGCCGGAACGTCTGCCCCGCCTCGACCAGGACCAGGTCGCGCGCACCGAGCAGCGTCGACGCGGCCTGCTCCCCGTCGGTGAACTCCACCGCCACCTGGCCTTCCCAGACCATGAACGCGACCTCGTGGTCGAAGGTGTAGGTCAGCGTCTCGGCCCGCTCGGGCAGATGCAGGAACTCCAGGCTGAACCGAATGCTGGGCACGACGCCGCCCTGCTCCGCCGGGAGCACGTACGGCTGGGTCGCCAGCTCCGATCCGTTGTCCAGGGTGTGCCAGTGGATCGGAGCCTGCGCGCCGCGCACGACGTACTGGTGCGCCTCGACCACCCGCGGGTCGGCCGGGTCCGGCAACGGCTGGCGGAACTCCGGGGCTCCGTCGCCCTTGCTCGGGTGGGACCGGTAGTTCGGCATCATCGGCTTGGGGTGGCCGACCATGAACTGCGCGACGATCGGCTCGGGGCCGTCGTTGCGGAAGCCGTGCGCCCGCTCCGCCGGATTGACCAGCGCGTCCCCCGGCCCCAGCACGATGTCGACGAACTCGCCGTCGAAGTCCCAGCTGACCACCATCCGGCCGGAGTGGATGAGGAAGATCTCCTCGATCTCGTGCGTGTGCACGGCGGCGTAGCGATCCGGATCCTGGTACAGCAGGCTCGTGGTGAAGTGCTTGGGCACCAACGTGGTTTCGTCGCCGGTCTTGGGCGAACCGCCGGAACCGATGTAGCGCATCTGCGCGCGGGCCAGTTCGGGGTAGCCCCGGCTGGCGGGGAAGGCGTCCCAGTCCCAGATCTTCTCGATGTGCCGCCCGACGCTGGCGACCAGCCGGTCGGCCTGGCTCAAGTCCGTCACGTCGATCTCCCTGCTCCGTCGATTCCCTGCAGATACTTTAGTACCACGTATCTTAGAAACAAGCTACATCCGGAGCGGCGTCCGGCAGGGACCGTTCGCGCTGAATCCCCACGCGCACCAAGAAATCGGCACCACGTGAGGTGACGGCCCCGGTCAGACGGTCGGGGAGCCGGTGAGGCGGAGCTTTCGCTGGGCCCGCTGGTAGAAGGTGGTCCGCCCGAGGCGGATCACCCGGGCCGCCGCTGGTTCGACGGTGATGTCGACGAGGGTTCCGGGCTGCGGGCGGGCGACCAGCCTGCCGTCGACCTCGACGCCGAGCTCGCCGCTGGTGGGCAGGATCTGCAGGGCCAGGGCCTCGCGCTCGGACAGGAACAGGGCCCGGTTGAAGGCCGAGTGCGGCGCCACCGGCGTGATCAGCAGGCCTTCGACCCTGGGGGACACGATCGGGCCGCCCGCGGAGAAGCTGTACGCCGTGGAGCCCGTCGGGGTCGCCACGACGATCGCGTCCGCGGAGTAGCGGACGAACGGGTGCCCCTCGATGCACACCTCGATCGCAGCCATCGCCTGCCCCGGCGAGCGCAGCAGCGCGACGTCGTTGAACGCGATCACGGAGCGGTCCGGGCTCGTGATGTGCAGGCCCGAGCGGGTCTCGATGGTGAAGCGGTCCTCGTCGATCGCGCACAGCGCGGCTTCCAGCTCGTGCGTGTCGATCTCGGGCAGGAAGCCCAACCGCCCCAGGTTCACGCCCAGCACCGGCGTGCCGTCGCCGTAGGCGATCCGCAGCGCGCGCAGCATGGTGCCGTCGCCGCCGAGGCTGACCACGAGGTCAGCCCGCTGCCCCAGGTCTTCCGAGGTCAGGGCCGTGATCGACGACCGGGTCTCGCCTGCGATGCCGACGACCTCGATGTCGCGCGCGGCCGCCCACTCCGCGATCACCCCGACCACTCCGGCGCAGTCCCGGCGCGGATGCTGGACCAGACCGACTGCCTTGATCGAGCCCATGGCCCCGCCTCCTCCCGTCGCGGACCACGCACCCCGCATTGTCCGGCCGGAAGCGCCGGAGCGCTCGGTCGGCACATCCGTTCGAGACGAGTCCGATGTGGACGATCAGGGCAGGGCTTCGCCCCGGGCCGTGATCCAGAGGCGGTACCACTCCTCGTGGGTGAGCTCCGGTTCCCGCTCGGCCGCGTACCGGCAGGCCCGGATGCGGTCGGGGTTCGTCGTCCCGATGACCGGCGCGATCCGGGCCGGGTGGCGCTGGAGCCACCAGAGCACGATGGCCTCCGGGGTGACGCCCTTCGCCTCGGACAGGTCGGCGACGAGCTGCGCCGTCGCCCGCTCGGCCGGGCTCTGCTGGCGGCCGGTGAAGCGCCCCTTCGCCAGCGGCCCCCACGCCTGCAGGCCGATGCCGTTCATCCGGCAGTGCTCGATCGTCCCGGCCGGGAAACCGTTCGCCGCGCCCGCGGAGGTGTTCACCAGGACCCCGGACTCGACCCAGTCGCGGCGGAGCAGGCTCATCTCGAGCTGGTTGGCGATCAGCGGCACACCGAGGTGCGCTTGCAGGTGCGCGATCTGCGCGGCGTTCATGTTGGACACGCCGAACTGGCGGACCAGGCCCTGCTCGTGCAGCGACATGAGCCCCTTGGCGATGTCCTCCGGGTCCGCCAGGGGGTCCGGCCGATGCAGCAGGAGGACGTCGATCACGTCGGTGCGCAGCCGGGCGAGGCTCTCCTCGACCCGCTGGACGATGCTGGCACCGCGCAGGTCGTAGATCCCGGGCCGGTCGCCGTCGGCGAGCCGGATCCCGCACTTGGTCTGCAGCACGATGCGCTCGCGCAACCCGGGCGTGCGGGCCAGGACCTCGCCGAACACCGCTTCAGCCTTGCCTCGCCGGTAGATGTCGGCGTGGTCGAACATGCTGATCCCGGCGTCCAGCGCCGCCCGGATCGCGGCCTCGGCCTCGGCGATGTCGCCAGCGCCGAGGGGTTCGGCGTCCCAGCTCCCGCCGAGCCCCATGCAGCCGTACAACACGCGGTGGTCGTGCACGCTCGCCTCAGTCACGCCGGGCATCATTCCACGCCGCGATCCGCACACCCGCGCACGAGGTCAGGAGAGGCGGCGCAGCTTCCGGCGTTCCCAGGCGTTGGGGTGGCGGATGACCACGCCTGCCATCCCACCGGTCCCGCTGAGGCGGATCAGCGGGGCACCGGCTTCCCGCTCGGGCGTGGTCTTGTCCTTCAGCCCGCCGATCCCGGGATCCATCTCGGCGGTCTCCGCAGCCCAGCCCTCGGGGATGACGATCGTGACCCCGGCCATCTGACCGTGCGCCTCCAGGTCGATGACCGGCAGGCGGCAGTCGGTCCGGCTGAAGTCGAGCGTCACCCCGCCCATCCCGCCGTGCGCGCTGATCTGCGCCGGGACCTGCCACTGCCCGGTCCGCGACGCGCCGTGCAACCCGCCCTTGAGCAGCAGCGGCTCGCCCGGGTTCGCGGAACGCCCGGACGGCAGGTCGGCCGTGAGCGGCTCCAGCTCGGCGTAGGTCTTGGCGGCCAGTGCCCGGTCGACCCGCTCGGTCAGCTCGGAGAAGTCGATGCGCCCTTCACCAGCAGCTTCCTGCAACCGCTGCACCACCGCGTCGCGGTCGGCGTTGGAAGCACGCATTTCGCTCGGACGGGCCTTATCGGGCATGCGCCGATGATATACACCCCTTGATCTGCGGCGGGCGCTTCGCAGGGATCAGATCGCGGCGATCGTTCCGGGCGCGCGTTCCTCGCGGCTCAGCGCGCGCAGCACCGCGGTCTGGCCGTGGCGGCGGACGGCGAGGCCGGACAGCAGTGCGAGCACCGGTTCGACGACCGACTCCGGGAGTTCCGGCGTCTCGATGCCCACGCTCACGGCCAGGTCGTCGGAGTGCACCGAGATCTCCATCATCCGCGTGACCAGGAAGTCGGTGAGCAGGACCGGCCTCGGCCCGAAGGAGACCACGCGGTCGTCCGGTTCGGCCGGCAGGGCGGTGCGCTGCTCGTCGATGGCCGCGGCCACCTCGTCGGCCAGCGCCTCGACTCCGCGCGCCGCTGCCTCCTCACCCTGCTTGCGGATGCGGACGTTGACGTCGGAGTCGGTTCCGGTGCTGAAAGCCTCGGCAGCGGCGTAGAACTCGGCGAGGGACAGCGGCCTCTCCGCCGTCGGTTCGGCAGCCAGCAGCCGGGAGCTGTACAAGACCTGGCAGCCCAGGTGTCCGGCCAGGCCGCGAACGCTGAACTCCGCCAGCGCGCTGGGCCGGTCCCAGGCCGCGGCAACCGCCGGGTCGCGGAGCAGTCGCACTGCCGACTCCGCCGCTTCGAGGTAAGCCCGGCTCATCGCGGTCATCCCAGATCTCCCCATCTCACGTGATCTTCGACCGGACGAGTATGCCCGACCGCGCTAGCCGCCCGAAACGTCGTTGCCCGTTTCGTCGGCGAGCACCACTCGAATTCCCTTCGCCCGGAACGGTTCCAGATCCTCCTCGACGGCCGATGCGTCCGTCACGAGCGTCCACTTCGGAGGGAGCGGGGCCCAGGCGTGGAAGGGGCGGCGACCGATCTTGGCCGCGTGGACGAGCACGTAGACGTGGTCGGCGCGGCGCGCCATCAGCTCCTTGAGGCGGGTCTGGCGGATGTCGGCCTCGCAGATCCCGTCGTCGGCCGTGACGCCGTCGGCGCCCAGGAAGACCCGGTCGAAAGTGCGGCGTTCCAGCGCCGCTTCGGCCAGCGGGCCGATGAACCCCTGGCTCTTCGGGCGGAGCACGCCGCCGAGGCATTCCACCGTCACCACGTCGGACGCGGCCAGCTCTTGCAAGGCCGTCATGCCGGTCGTCACCACGGTCAGCTCCGGGCCGTTGCGCAGTTCGTTGGCCAGCGCCCCGGTCGTCGAACCCGCGTCGAGCAGCACGGTTTCGCCGACGCCGATCTGGCGGGCGGCCCAGCGGGCGATGGCCCGCTTCGCCTCGAACTCCTCGCCGACGCGCTGGCGCAGGCTCGCCTCGGGGTGGGCGACGATCGCCATCGCACCGCCGTAGGTGCGGGCCAGCGCGCCCGCCCGTTCCAGCTGGGCCAGGTCGCGCCGGATCGTCGAGGCGGTGACCCCGAAGTGGGCGGACAACTCGTCCACACCGGTCAGACCGGTGGTGGTGGCCAGCTGGACGATGGCCTCCCGGCGGAGCTTGGAATCGCGGGGCACTCGGACGTCCCTTTCAGCTGACGGAAACCGGCGCCAGGTCCGCGGCCTGGCGCAGGGCCTCGACCATGCTACCCACGTCGGCCGTGCCGGTCCCCGCGATATCGAAAGCCGTGCCGTGGTCCACCGACGTGCGGATCACCGGCAGCCCGGCGGTGATGTTCACACCCGCCTCGATGCCCAGCACCTTGACCGGCGCGTGCCCCTGGTCGTGGTACATCGCGACGATCAGGTCGTAATCCCCGCGGCCGGCGAGGAAGAACGCGGTGTCGGCGGGCAGCGGACCGCGCGCGTCGATGCCCTCGGCGCGCAGTTCTTCCAGCGCCGGAACGATCTTCTCCTCCTCCTCGCCCGCGCCGAACAGCCCGTTCTCCCCCGCGTGCGGGTTGATCCCGCACACCCCGATGACCGGCGCGTCGACACCGGACGCCCGGATCGCGGCGTGGCCGCGGCGGACCGTGCGCGCCACCAGACCGGGCTCGATCTTGGCGATCGCGTCGATCAGCCCGATGTGCGTGGTCACGTGGATGACCTTGACCTTCGGCGTGGACAGCATCATCGACACCTCCTCGGTGCCGGTGAGCGCGGCGAGGAGTTCGGTGTGCCCGGGGAAGTCGTGCCCCGCGGCGTGCAGCGCCTTCTTGTTGAGCGGGGCCGTGCAGATCGCCTGGACCTCGCCGGCGACCGCGAGTTCCGCGGCGACGCGCACGTACTGGTAGGCCGCTTCGCCGGCCACCGCGCTCAACTCTCCCCACGGCAGATCTCCCGGCAGCAGGCCGAGGTCGACGACGTCGATGCGCCCGGGTTCGAACCGCGCCTCGGCGACGGAGTCGACCGCGACCACCTCGACCGCCGCACCGCGCAGCCGGGCGGCTTCGCGCAGTCGTCGAGCATCCCCGATGACCAGGGGGCGGCACAGCTCGTGCACGGCCGCGTCGGCGAGTGCGCCGACCACGACCTCGGGGCCGATGCCGGCCCCGTCCCCCATGGTGACGGCTATGACTGGCGCGGACGCGTTCACTGGGCCTCCTGGAGATCGAGCTGTCGGGCGAGGCACCGGTGCGGTGGTTCGATGCCGCGCAATCGAGCATGCTCGTTCTGCGCGAAACACGCAAGACAGATCGCCAGGCTGGTCCGGTCCAAGCGTTCACCCACCCCAACCGGGAATCGGACACAACTGGGAATGCCCGGGCAAGCGCCTTATCACGCGCCCCGTCCTCGCACACGATGCTGCGCAAATCACGCCATCTTAGTTGCGCAAATCACGCAGTTGTGTCAGCGTCGGAGCACCAGGTGCTCACGGGAGTTCCGCTGCCGACCGCGCTGCCGCGCCCCGCTGCGATCACGTGCGAGAAGCGCTGAACTCCAACGGAAGCGCACCCGCTCCACCGCCCGCGCCGAACCCGGAGAACAGGAGAGCATCCCGTGAGCGCACTCGACTTCGCCCGCCGGATCCGCAACCGCGAGCAGGCCATCGGCTACTGGGTCGCGCTCGACGACCCGGTCGCCACCGAACGCCTCGCCCGGCTCGGCTACGACTACGTGGTGGTCGACGCCCAGCACGGCATGCTCGGCTACGCCGGCGTCCGCAACGCGATGCTGGCCATCGACGCCGGCACCACGTCCGCTCCCCTGGTCCGCGTCGGGCAGAACGACCCGTACGCCATCGGGCGAGCGCTCGACGCGGGCGCGAACGGTGTCATCGTGCCGCTGGTCGACACGGCCGAGGACGCGGCGGCGGCAGTGCGCGCGACGCGCTACCCGCCGGAGGGCCGGCGCTCCTTCGGACCGATGCGCAGCCAGCTGCGCGTGGGCCCCGACCCGGCCGAGGCGAACGAATCGGTGCTGGTCCTGGCGATGATCGAGACGCCGGAGGGCCTGGCCAACGTCGCCGAGATCTGCGCGACGCCCGGTCTCGACGGCGTCTACATCGGGCCGGCGGACCTGCGCCTGGCCGTCGGCGGCGCGACCGCGTCCGACCCCGCCGTGGACGACGTGTTCGAGGAGGCGGTGGTGAAGATCGCCGAGGCCGCCGCCGACGCCGGGATCGCCGCGGGCTTCCACACCCCGACCGGCGAGGTCGCCAAGCGCCGGCTCGCGCAGGGCTTCACCTACGCGACGGTGTCCTGCGACCTCGTGCACCTGGAGGAAGCGGCGATGGCCCACCTCTCGGCAGCGCGGGAGGGATGAGCGGTGAAGCGATGCGGTTCCCGCGTTCCCACGCGGTACCGGACAGCGCCGACCGGGGAAATCCCCGACTGGACGGCCGGTCGCCGACTACGACGCCGGTAGGAGAGCCGGGGTTCAGCTGAGCGAGCGGCGTCGTGGTCGTCCGGGCGATCACGGCGTTGCCGAGAACGCCGGCTCTGACCGGCGCTCACTCGTTCGCGATGGTTCGGATCAGGCCCGAGTGGTCCAGATCGCCGTCACCGGCGGCGACCATCCTGCCGAACTGGGCGCGCAAGAGCTCGGACACCTCCGACGGCGCACCGGCGCTGTTCGCCGCTTCGACGGCGAACACGAGGTCCTTCAACTGGTTCCGGGCGCTACCACCACCGGCGAAGTCCTCGCTCAGCCATCGCGCCGACTTCTGGCTCAGCACCTCCGATCCGGCGAGACCACCGGAGAGCGCCCGCAGCAGGTCGGCTCGGGGCAGACCGCAGCGCTGCGCCAGGCAGAGCGCCTCGCTCAACGCCGCGATCGTGCCCGCCACCACCACCTGGTTGCACGCCTTGGCCAGCTGACCGGCACCGCACTCCCCCATGCGCACAACCGTTTCCGCGACAGCGGAGAACACCGGCTCAAGCGACTCCACCGCACTCGGATCGCCGCCCACCATCAAGCTCAGCGAGCCGCGTTCCGCACCGGGCACGCCGCCGCTCATCGGCGCGTCGACGACCCGGACGCCGTGGTCCGCTCGCAGGCGCTCGGCGAATTCCCGGACCGCGACGGGCGAGACGGTTCCGTGCACGACCAGGATCGGATCCACGACGCCGTTGCCGCGCCAACCCGCCAACAGGCCTTCCGGGCCGGTGAGAAGGGAGTCGACCTGCGGCAGGTCGGGCAGCACCGTGAGGACCACGTCGCAGGCGGCTTCGGCCGGCGACGCAGCCTGCCGAGCCCCCAGCTCGACTAAGCGCGCCGCGCGTTCCGGCGTGCGGTTCCACACGGTGAGCGATCCGAGCCGGCGGACCAGGTTGGCCGCCATCGGCTCCCCCATCGGTCCCAGCCCGAGCAGGGAGGCAGAACGTGCGGCGGGTGTCGTCATCGGTCCTCGCAATCGTCGCGGGTCGGGTCAGCCCTGGGCGAGGAGTTGTTCCGTTTCCGCCCGGAGTTCGAGCACCTGCGCGAACGAGTCGTCGAGCACCACGTCGTCGCGGGTGAGTACCGCGCCCTTCGGGATGTCGCGCCGCAGCTCCACGTGGTGCGCCAGCGCGATGGGCAGTGCGCCCCGCTCGACCGAGGCCCGGGCCGAGATCAGCTTGCCCCACACGGTGTAGCCACCTTCGCCGTCGAGTTCCTCGCCGGCCTTCAGGTCCTTCTTCGCGGTCGCCACCACATCGCCGAAGAAGCCCTTCGGCGCACCGGTCGCCACCCCGCGCAGGGCCGCGTTGGCGATGGTGATCCCGAGTTCCAGCCCGACGTAGTGGTAAGGGCGGTACAGCGCGGCGTACTGCTTCGTCGGGTCCGGGTGCCACGGGTACTCCCCGAAGCAGCCCGAGACGTAGTCGTTGGTGGCCTTGACGACGACGAAGACCCCCTCCTGCGTGTTGTGCGGAATCCAGTCGCCTTCGCGGGTCACGCTGGACATGACGTCCACCGATCCCTCGTGCGCCAGCACTCCGCCGACTTCCGCCGGCCGGCAGACGGTGGCGATCTCCTCGACGTCACCCGGGGTGAAGGTGAGCCCTTCGTCGGACGGGACCAGGCCAGCGGCGTTGGCGACCGCAGCCATTTCGATGGCCGCTTTCGTCCCGTCCCGGAACGCGGTGTGCATGTAGGGGTTGAGCTGCCCGGAATCGGTGAGCTCCTTGGAGAACTCCCAGTTCTCCCACACGTTGTCCGGGTTCATCTCGTGGTAGTGCTCCAGGTACTTGGCGCCCTTGCCCGCGCACACCACCTGGAAACCGGAAGTCCGCGCCCAGTCCACGAGTTCCATGATCAGCGCGGGCTGGTCGCCGTAGGCCAGCGAGTAGACCAGCCCGCGGTCGGCGGCCCGCCGGGCGAGCGCCGGTCCCAGCAACGCATCGGCCTCGACGGTCACCATGATGATGTGCTGGCCGGTCTCGATGGCCTTGAGCGCGTGCGAGGTCCCCACGATGGGGTTCCCGGTCGCCTCCACGACCACGTCGATGTCCGGGGTGAACAGCCGGCTCGCGTCGGGCAGGATCGCGGTCCGGTCGCTTGTCAGCGCGTCGTCCAGATCGGCGGCCACGGCTTCCGGCGGCCAGTCGACCAGCTTGAGCGCCTGGTGCGCACGGGCGAGGTCGATGTCGGCCACGGCCGCCACGTGCACACCCGGGGTGGCCCGGACCTGGGCGAGGAACATCGTGCCGAAGCGACCGGCTCCGATGACCCCGACCCGGATCGGCTTGCCATCGTGTTCGCGCGCCAGCAGCAAATCGTGCAAGTTCACCGGAACTCCCGAGGTGATAGCATGTGGTAACGGTTCCAGTTTTGTACCACCCCGATTTCCGGACCGTCAACGCCCGACCGCGCCGACCACCTCCCGCCCCGGTCCGCCGGCACCGGTGGCTTAGGGTCCGTCCGAGCTCGGGAAGGAGTTCCATGAAGAAGGCGGCAACCATTCGAGACGTCGCCGCGCAGGCCGGCGTGTCCGTCTCGGTGGTGTCACGCGTCCTCAACGACACCGGCCCCGTCGCGCCCGAGAAGCGGGCGAAGGTGCTGGCGGCGATCGACGCCCTCGACTACCGGCCGCGCGCCGCCGCGCGCCAGCTGAGCCAGGGCGAGAGCAGCACCATCGGATTGCTGCTGGCGGATCTGGCCAACCCGTTCTTCGCCCGGCTCGCCGACCGCGTGGTCGCCGAAGCCCGCTCCCGCGAGCTGCAGATCCTGCTCATGACCACCCAGGAGGACCCGCACCTGGAGGCGCAGGCGCTCGACACCCTCCTGGACCGTTCCGTCGGCGGCCTGATCGGCACCCCGACCGGCGCCAACGTCGAGCGCTGGGAGAAGCTCGCCTCGCTGGACATCCCGGTGACCTTCGTGGACCGGGCGATCAACGGGCTCGCCCAGGTGGACGTGGTCAGCATCGAGAACGTCGAATCCGCCGCGACCGCGACCGCGCACCTGCTCGCCCGCGGGCACCGGCGGATCGGCCTCGTGTCCGGCCCCCTGGACACCACGACCGGGTTCGACCGGGTTCGCGGGTACGAGCAGGCGCTGCAGGAGCACGGCGTGGCCCCGGACGACCGGCTGGTGCGCCCGGTGCCGTTCCGCGGCGATCGCGGCGCCGACGTGGTGGCGCAGATGCTGGGCCTGGACGAGCCCCCGACCAGCCTCATCGTCGCCAACACCGCGCAGGTGCGCGTGGTGCTGCGCATGCTCTTCCAGGCGCGGGTGTCCATTCCGGACGATCTGTCGGTGGTGGTCTTCGACGACAACCCGTGGACCGAGCTGATCCGCCCCCCGCTGACCGCGGTCCGCCAGCCGATCGACCTGCTCGCGCTGCACGCGGTGGAGCTCATCCACGCGCGCATGCGGCAGAAGCTCGCACCCGGACCCCGCCACGTCCGCGTTGCCGCCGAGTTCCTGGAACGGGCCAGCACCGCACGAGTTCGACCTGTCAGCAACAGATCGGAGCGACCATGCCAGTGATCGTCACCGCCGTCTTCGAACCGCTGCCCGGATCCCGCGACGCGGCGAAGCGGGCCATCCAGGCCGCACTTCCGGCTGTCCACGAGGAAGCGGGCTGCGTGTACTACGCGTTGCACGACGCGGCGGACGGCTCGTTGGTCCTCATCGAGAAGTGGGAGTCCCAAGAACTCCTCGACGCCCACTCCGCCGGAGCGCCGGTGGCGCGGCTCAACGACTCCCTGGCGGGACTCCTCCAGTCGGCCCCGGCCGTCACGGTCATGGCACCGCTGCCCGGCGGGGACCCGGCCAAGGGCCAGATCTGACGCACCGTTGTGCCACCGAGCCGCGAAGGCGCGGTGGC
>NZ_JBEOVY010000174.1:0-15831 GCF_040295745.1 Saccharopolyspora sp. NPDC002686 | reverse complement strand
CCCACACCCCCCCCCCCACCACGACCGGATCAGCGGGGGCGGACCGCCGGGGCGGAGAGCGCGACCAGCAGGGCCAGGGCGGCTGGGACCGCGAGGCCGATGCTCAGGTCGGTCCAGCTGGAGATCATGCCGATCACCACCGGTCCGGCCAGCAGACCGCCGTAGCCGAGGGTGCTGACCTGCGCCAGGTCCCGGCCGCTGCGGCTGGGGTCGCGGTTGCCCGCCGCGTTGAAGACCTGCGGGATGATGCACGACAGCCCGATGCCGAACAGCGCGAAGCCGATGATCGCCGCCACCGGGTGGTGCAGCAGCAGCCCGATCCCCAGGCCGGTTCCGGCGATCGCGCCGCAGCAGCGGACCAGCACCACCGGGCCGAGGCGGGCGACCAGGAAATCGCCCAGGAAGCGGAAGACGGCCATCATCGCGGAGAACACCGCGTAACCGATCGCCGCGACCGCCGGGGTGGTCTCCAGCACGTCGTGCAGGTACAGCGGCGACCAGTCGGCCATCGACCCCTCGCCGACCGAGCAGAAGAACGCCAGGACGCCGAGGAACACGATGCCCGGCGAAATCCCGCGCCGCTGCGGCGAAGTGCTGCTCTGCACGGGGATTTCACGGGGGAGGAGCTCGCGCCGGGCCAGCAGCGAAACCGCGGCGAGCGCTGCGGCGGCGAGCGCGAAGTGCGTGCCGACCCCGATCGACGCGTGCGCGGCCAGCGCTCCGACGCCGGCGCCGAGCAGTCCGCCGACGCTGAACATCGCGTGGAAGGTGCTCACGATCGGCTGCCCGTAGCTGCGCTGCACCTGCATCGCGTGGGTGTTCATGGCGACGTCGACGGTGCCGTGCCCGGCGCCGAACGCCAGCAGGCCGATCAGCAGGACTGGCAGGTCGGTGGCGAAACCCGGCAGCAGCAGGCTCGCCGACATCGCCAGCCCGGCCGGACCCAGCACCCGCGCGCTGCCGAACCGGTCGACGAGGTGCCCGACGGCCTGCATCGCCAGCACCGAACCGGCCGCGACCGCGAACAGCGCCAGCGTCACCTGCCAGTCGTCCAGCCCGAGGTCCTGCTTGATCGCCGGGATCCGCGCGGTCCAGGTGCCCAGCGCCGCGCCGGTGATCGTGAAGTACGCCGTGACGGCCCACCGCGCCCGCTGCGGGACCACGATCGCCTCAGACAACGCGGACCTCCACTCCGGCCGCCGCCAGTTCAGCGCGTGCTTCCTCCGGTGCGGAGGAGTCGGTGACGACCACGTCGAGATCGGTGACCGGGCAGACCAGTCCCAGACCGGTGCGGGCGAACTTCGCCCCGTGGCAGACCGCGACGACGCGCTGCGCGGCCTCCACCGCGGCCTGCTTCACCGGCACCTCCTCCAGGTCGTGCGCGGTCAGGCCGTGCTTGGCGGACAGCCCGCACACGCCGAGGACCGTGGTGTCCACCCGCAGCGCGCGCAGCGAGGCCTCCGCGAGGTGGCCGGTGAACGACAGCTCGCCCGGCTTCGCGCGCCCGCCCGGCAGCAGCAGGTCCACCTGCGGGACGTTGCTCAGCGCGTTCGCCGCGTGCATGTCCAGCGGGATCGCGGTCAGGCGGCGGTGCGCGAGCCGCTTGGCGACCTCCAGCGTCGTGGTGCCGGAGTCGAGGATCACCGATTCGCAGTCGGTGATCAGCTCGTCGACCGCGGCGGCCAACCGCTGCTTGGTCGCCAGCTCGTCGCGCTCGCGCAGCGGGAACGGCGCCGAGTGGCCGCGCAGGAAGCTCACCGCGCCGCCGCGCACCCGGCGCAGGACGCCCTGCTCGGCGAGCTGGTCGAGGTCGCGGCGGATGGTCATCTCCGAGCAGCCGGTCGCCTCGGCCAGCTCGGCGACCGTGACGCGCTCGGCCAGCCGCAGCCGTTCGACGATGATCGATGTGCGTTCCGAACTTTCCACGGTTTCGATCGAACATCAGACATGTGCGAAATGCAAGACAACGAACAGAGCATGTGATCGAGCCCGCTGGGGTGGGTGGCGGTGAATGGGGGACAATGGACGTCGACGCTGCGACGCGCAGGTCGTCGACGCCGTAGGAGGAAGATCGTGAGCGTGGCCCAGGAGCGCAACCTTCGATTGGTGCGAGACGTCCCGGCCGAAGCCGGCGTTCGGCTCGGCGACATCAGACTGCGCAACCGCCTGGTGACCTCGTCCAGCCTGCTCGGCTACGGCGTGGCCAACGCCAAGGTGATGGCCTACGGCATGAGCCCGATCTCGCACTTCGTCCCGCTGGAGCGGTTCGGCGCGATCACCACCCGCACGGTCACCGTCGAACCCCGCGAAGGGCACTTCACCACCAAGGACGACTGGGCGCTCAACGAGCTGCCCGCGCTGCTCAAGCGCTACGGGCAGGCGCTGCGGCAGGTCGACGGCGGCTGGCTCAACGCCTTCGGCTGGTGCAACGTCGGCATCGACGCCTACCTGCGCGACTACTACCCGCGCACCCGCGAGCAGAACACCATCATCTCCGTCGGCGGGTTCTCCGCCGAGGAGTTCGTGACCCTGGTGGACAAGGTCAACGCCGCGGTGCCTGCCGGCGACATCGCCGCGGTCGAGTTCAACGTCTCCTGCCACAACGTCAACTTCGACTTCGACCAGATCATCGAGTCGGTGCTGGCCGAGGCGGTGCCGCGCAGCAACCACCCGGTGATCCTGAAGCTCTCGCCGGACTACGGCTACACCGCCCACGCCAAGCTGGCGGCCAAGCACGGCGTGTCCGCGCTGACCGCGATCAACACCGTCAAGGGCCTGCGGCTGGACCCGAACACCGGGCAGCCGCTGCTGAAGAACGGCTTCGGCGGCCTGTCCGGGCGCGCGATCAAGCCGATCGGCCTGCGGGTGGTCAAGGAGCTGCGCGACTCGGGCGTGACCCTGCCGATCATCGCCACCGGCGGCATCCGCAGCTTCGACGACTGCCGCGAGTACTTCTGGGCGGGCGCCGACGCGGTGAGCCTCGGCAGCGCCAGCTGGTTCGCCAGCTACCCGGGCTACGCGCTCTCGCCGTTCTACGGGGCTCGCATCCGGAACGTGCTGCGCCGCATCGAGAACTACCAGCCGCCGACCCGCTGAGGACCAGGTGAACGACGCCCCCGGCCGGGGGCGTCTTCGCGTTCCACAGCACTGGTTCGGATGAACGCGGGCGGACCTTTCCCCGTGGTAAGAAGTGATCAGGGGCACACATCACTTCTGGGGAGGAAGCCTTGGCTGGTTACGGCGATCACGGCAGCAGTCTGCGGGACCTGCCCCGGTTGCGGGCGACGCGGCGCGGCCGGGTGTCGAGCTGGGACCGCACCGGGGGCAACACCGACAACGTCCGCGTCGAGCCGGGGCAGACCCGCGAGCTGGCCGACATCCGCGGCCCCGGCGTGATCACGCACATCTGGTGCACGGTGGCGCTGGACCACGTGGGCAAGCCCGCCGAGCTGGAGGGCGACTACCTGCGGCGACTGGTCCTCAAGATCACCTGGGACGACCAGTCGCAGCCGGCCGTGCTGGTGCCGCTGGGGGACTTCTTCGGCATGGGCCACGGGCGCAGCGCCAACTTCGTGTCCGCGCCGCTGCAGATGAGCCCGCAGGACGGCAAGGGCTTCAACTGCTGGTTCGCGATGCCCTTCGCCGGGCGCGCCCGCATCGAGCTGATCAGCGAGCTCAGCGTCAAACCGGTGACGTTCTACTACTACGTCGACTACGAGACCTACACCGAGGCCGACCCGGAACTGGGCTACTTCCACGCGCAGTGGCGGCGGCAGAACCCGACCGACGGCGTCGAGCAGGGCGACCAGACCAACGAGGAATTCCTCTTCGGCGGCACCAACATCGGCGGCGAGGGCAACTACAAGATCCTGGAGGCCCAGGGGCGCGGGCACTACGTCGGCACCGTGCTCAACGTGCACAACCTCCGCCACACCACCGACTGGAACTGGTACGGCGAAGGCGACGACATGTTCTTCATCGACGGCGAACCGTGGCCCCCGCGGCTGCACGGCACCGGCACCGAGGACTACTTCAACACCGCGTGGTGCCCGGCCCAGACCTACCACGCGCCCTACCACGGCCTGACCATGCCGGGCGGGGAGAACTGGAGCGGCCAGGTCTCCTACTACCGGTTCCACGTCGAAGATCCGGTGGTGTTCGACGAGTCCATCGTGGTCAGCATCGAGCACGGCCACGCCAACAAGCGCTCCGACGACGTCTCCTCGGTCGCCTACTGGTACCAAACCCTCCCCGCGCTCCCGATCGCCCTCGCCCCGGTCGAAGAGCGCATCCCGCGCCCGCTGTAGCCCGGCGGGGTCAGACGGCGCAGCGGAGGGGACCTCCGTTGTACGTGACCGCGTCGGTGAAGGCTGCGGCCAGGTCCAGGTCGGTGCCGTCGGCTTCGGCGTAGGCGCGGTGGAGGTTGAGGACGATCCGCTCGGGGTCCGGCCAGGTCGCGAACTCGCCGAGGTCGCAGCGCTTCGCCGCTTCCAGCGGGGTCAGGCCGTCGGTGCGGGCTTGGCGGGCCGTGTCGAGGACGAACCTGTAGTAGCGGGCGTGGTTCTCGAGGATGCGGGGGAGCGACAGACCGGGGAAGACCGGGCCGTGGCCCGGGACCACGGTCCTCGCGCGGAACCCGGCCAGCCAGTCGAGGGATTTCAGCGCGCCTTCCAGGGATCCCATGAACACCAGCGGGGTCACGCCGTGGAAGATCAGGTCGCCGGTGAACAGGACCTCGGCGTCCGGGACCCAGGCCACGACGTCGCCGCGGGTGTGCGCGGGATGGCCGGGGTGGTGCAGCTCGACCCGGCGCCCGCCCGCGTGCAGGGTGAGCGATTCCTCCAGCGTCACCGTCGGAGCGCGGTGCTCGGCGATGCCCCACCGCGGCGTCGGGCTCCAGACCGGAGGCGGGTTCTGGAGCATCGTGTCGTCGAGGATGCCGTCGCGGGTCGCCGGGTGTCCGATGAGGACGGTGGACTCCGGGAGCAGGGCGTTGCCGTGCGTGTGATCGCCGTGCAGGTGGGTGTTCACCGCGAACCGGATCGGCAGGTCCCCACCGGCAGCCTGCACGGCGTCGAGGAAGCGCTGCGTGCGTTGCGCCGTCGCGCAGGTGTCGATCAGCACTGCTGCGTCGTCGCCGAACACCGCACCGGCGTTGTTGATCCACCAGCTGCCGTCCGGCTGGACCCAGGCGTGCACTCCGGGGGCGACCTCGGACAGCGCCGCGCGATCGGGATCGGTTCTCACGGCTGACCTCCCAGCTGCTGCGGGAGGCGCGCGGCCTCCCGGGCCGATCATCGTCGTGGATCACCAGTGTGCCTCGCCGCGCGACCGGGTGGAGCGCCGCGCACCGAGATCCGCGCGGTCGGACCTCGCACGTAGGGTGGTGGTGTGGCCGATCCGTCCACCTACCGACCCGCACCCGGCACGATCCCGGACGCCCCCGGCGTCTACCGGTTCCACGACGCCGGTGGCCGCGTGATCTACGTCGGCAAGGCGAAGAGCCTGCGCAGCAGGCTGTCGTCGTACTTCGCCGACCTGGCCGGGCTGCACCCGCGCACCCGCCAGATGGTCACCACCGCCACCGGGGTGCAGTGGACCGTCGTCGGCACCGAGGTCGAGGCGCTGCAGCTGGAGTACTCCTGGATCAAGGAGTACGACCCGAGGTTCAACGTCCGCTACCGCGACGACAAGTCCTACCCGGTGCTGGCGGTGACGCTGCACGAGGAGTACCCGAGGCTGTTCGTCTACCGCGGCCCGCGGCGCAAGGGCGTGCGCTACTTCGGTCCCTACGCGCACGCGTGGGCCATCCGCGAGACGCTCGACCTGCTGCTGCGCGTCTTCCCGGCGCGCACCTGCTCCGCCGGGGTGTTCAAGCGGCACTCCCAGATCGGCCGCCCCTGCTTGCTCGGCTACATCGGCAAGTGCTCGGCGCCGTGCGTGGGCCGGGTCGACGCCGATGAGCACCGCGGCATCGTCGAGGACTTCTGCGACTTCCTGGCCGGCCACACCGACCAGCTGATGCGCAAGCTAGACAAGGAGATGCAGGCCGCCTCCGCCGAGCTGGAGTTCGAGCGCGCCGCCCGGCTGCGCGACGACCTGGAGGCGCTGCGGCGTGCGATGGAGAAGCAGGCGGTGGTGCTCGGCGACGGCACCGACGCCGACGTGGTCGCCTTCGCCGAGGACGAGCTGGCCGCCGCCGTGCAGGTCTTCCACATCCGCGGCGGCCGGGTGCGGGGTCAGCGGGGCTGGGTGATCGACAAGGTCGAGGAGATGGACACCGAGGCCCTGACCTCGCAGTTCCTCACCCAGTTCTACGGCGAGCAGGCTTCGCTGGCCGACCAGGCCGACGCCGGTGGCAGCCCGGTGCCGCGCGAGGTGCTGGTGCCGCAGCTGCCCGAGGACGCCGAGACGATCGCCGGCTGGCTCGGCGAGCTGCGCGGCAGCCGGGTGAGCCTGCGGGTGCCGCAGCGCGGCGACAAGCGGGCGCTGATGGAAACCGTCGAGCGCAACGCCAAGGAGGCCTTCCAGCAGTACAAGCTCCGCCGCGCCGGTGACCTGACCGCACGCTCCGCGGCGCTGCAGGAGCTCCAGGAGACGCTGGCGCTGGACACCGCGCCGCTGCGGATCGAGTGCATCGACGTCAGCCACGTGCAGGGCAGCGACGTGGTCGCCTCGCTGGTGGTGTTCGAGGACGGCGTGCCGCGCAAGTCCGAGTACCGCCGCTTCGAGGTCCGCGAAGGCGCCGAGGGCGGCGATGTGGGGTCCATCGACGAGGTGGTGCGCCGCCGCTTCCACCGCTACCTCAGCGAGACCGGCAAGGCCGAGAAACCCGAGGAGCCGCAGGTCGGGGCGGGCGTCGACCCGGAGACCGGCCGTCCGCGCAAGTTCGCCTACCCGCCGAACCTGCTGGTCATCGACGGTGGCGCCCCGCAGGCCAACGCCGCCGCCGACGCGCTCACCGAGATGGGCATCACCGACGTCGCGGTGATCGGCCTGGCCAAGCGGCTGGAGGAGGTCTGGCTGCCCGCCGACCCGGACCCGGTGATCCTGCCGCGCACCAGCGAAGCGCTCTACCTGCTGCAACGGGTCCGCGACGAGGCGCACCGCTTCGCCATCAGCTACCACCGCAAGAAGCGCGGCAAGCGCATGACAAGCTCCACATTGGACGCGATTCCGGGACTCGGCGAAACGCGCCGCACGGCGCTGCTCAAGCACTTCGGTTCGGTGCGCAAGCTGCGCCAGGCCGGGGTGGACGAGATCGCCGAGGTCCCCGGGATCGGCCGCCGCACCGCCGAGACCGTGCATTCGGCGCTGGCGGCGGACGGGGGAGCCGGGCCCGGCCCGGCGACGGAGAACGCTGAAGGGGAGAGCAGTGACTGAGGAGTCGGGCATCGAGGTCGCCGTGGTCAGCGGCCTGTCCGGGGCGGGCCGCAGCACCGCGGCCAAGTGCCTGGAGGACTTGGGCTGGTTCGTGGTGGACAACCTGCCGCCCGAGCTGATCGCCACCATGGTGGAGCTGGGGGCGCGCTCCAGCGGCGCGGTCACCCGCGTCGCGGTGGTGATGGACGTGCGCAGCCGCGCCTTCACCGAAGACCTGGGCGCGGTGATCAAGGACCTGGACGCCCGCGGCTACAAGCCGAAGGTGGTGTTCCTGGAGGCCACCGACGAGGTGCTGATCCGCCGCTTCGAGGGGGTGCGGCGCAGCCACCCGCTGCAGGGCGAGGGACGACTGGCCGACGGCATCGCCGCCGAGCGCTCGCTGCTGTCCCGGCTGCGCTCCGAGGCCGACCTGGTGCTGGACACCTCGAACCTGTCGGTGCACCAGCTGCGGTCCAAGATCGAGGACGCCTTCGGCACCGAGGCCAGCACCCGCACCCGGGTCACCGTGCTGTCCTTCGGCTACAAGTACGGCCTGCCGATGGACGCCGACCTGGTGATGGACTGCCGCTTCCTGCCGAACCCGTTCTGGATCCCGGAGCTGCGCGAGTTCAACGGCCTCGACGACGAGGTCCGCAACTACGTGCTCGGCCAGGAGGGCGCCGAGGAGTTCCTGCAGAGCTACCAGCAGCTGCTGCGCCTGGTCGGTGCCGGCTACCACCGCGAGGGCAAGCGGTACTTGACGCTGGCGCTGGGCTGCACCGGCGGCAAGCACCGCAGCGTCGCGCTGACCGAGGAACTGGCCCGCCGCCTGGCGGAGGACGACGGGATGATGGTCAAGACGGTGCACCGGGACCTGGGGCGCGAGTGAGCGGGGAGCTGCGCGCGGTCGCCCTCGGCGGCGGGCACGGGCTGCAGGCGACGCTGTCGGCGCTGCGGCAGATCACCACGGACGTCACGGCCGTGGTGACGGTGGCCGACGACGGGGGCTCGTCCGGTCGGCTGCGCCGCGAGCTCGGCATGCTGCCGCCCGGTGACCTGCGCAAGGCGCTGGCCGCGCTGTCCGACGGCGACCCCGACGGGAAGCTGTGGTCGACGGTGTTCGAGCACCGCTTCGGCGGCAGCGGCGCGCTGGCCGGGCACGCGGTGGGCAACCTCGTGCTGGCGGGGCTGCTGGAGGTGCTCGACGACCCGGTGCAGGTGCTCGACCACGCCTGCCGGCTGCTCGGCGTGCAGGGCCGCGTGCTGCCGATGTCCACCGAGCCGCTGGACATGTCCGCCGACGTCGTCGGGCTGGACGCCGACCCGGACGCGGTGCGGACCATCCGCGGCCAGGTCGCCATCGCCAGTACGCCCGGTCGGGTGAAACAGGTCAGCCTGCAGGCGAACGGCGGGACCCGCCCGGCAGCCTGTCCGGAAGCGGTCGAAGCGGTGCTGTCAGCGGACTTGGTGCTGCTCGGACCGGGTTCGTGGTTCACCAGCGTGCTGCCCCACCTGCTGGTCCCGGAGCTGCACGAAGCCCTGGTGCGCACGTCGGCGCGCCGGTTCGTGGTGCTAAACCTGGTGCCGCAGCCCGGTGAGACGGCGGGTTTCTCACCCGAGCAGCACCTGGACGTACTCTCGCAGCACGCGCCGCGGCTGCGGGTCGACGCAGTGCTGGCCGACGCGAACTCGGTCCCCACGCCGGACCGGCTGCGCGCAGCGGCGACCGAACTGGGTGCGCGGACTCTGCTGGACGAGATCGCCGCACCCGCCGTACCGGGACGGCACGACCCGGAGGCGCTCGCGGCGTGTTTGCGTGCCGCACTGGAGAGGAGGACGGACCGGTGGCGATGACCGCGGCGGTCAAGGACGAGTTGAGCCGGTTGTCGGTGACGAAGACGTGCTGCCGACGAGCTGAGGTTTCCTCGTTGCTGCGCTTCGCCGGTGGCCTGCACATCGTTGCCGGCCGGGTGGTGGTCGAGGCCGAGCTGGACAGCGGTTCCACGGCGCGCAGGCTGCGCAAGGAGATCCACGAGCTGTTCGGGCACCACTCCGACGTGCACGTGATCACCTCCGGCGGGCTGCGCAAGGGCACCCGCTACGTGGTGCGCGTGGTGCGCGACGGCGAGGGGCTGGCCCGCCAGACCGGCCTGCTGGACCCGCGCGGACGTCCGGTGCGGGGCCTGCCCGCGCACGTCGTCTCGGGCGGTGCCTGCGATTCGGAAGCGGCCTGGCGCGGCGCGTTCCTGGCGCACGGGTCGCTGACCGAACCGGGGCGCTCCTCGTCGATGGAGGTCACCTGCCCCGGCCCGGAGGCGGCGTTGGCGCTGGTCGGCGCGGCGCGGCGGATCGGCGTGGCGGCCAAGTCCCGCGAGGTGCGCGGCGCGGACCGGGTGGTGGTCCGCGACGGCGACGCGATCGGCGCGCTGCTGACCCGGCTCGGTGCGCACTCCAGCGTGCTGTCCTGGGAGGAGCGGCGGATGCGCCGCGAGGTCCGGGCCACCGCGAACCGGCTGGCCAACTTCGACGACGCGAACCTGCGCCGCTCGGCCCGCGCGGCGGTCGCGGCGGCGGCCCGGGTGGAGCGGGCGCTGGAGCTGCTCGGCCCGACGGCGCCGGACCACCTGCTGGTCGCGGGCCGGCTGCGGCTGGCGCACCGGCAGGCCTCGCTGGAGGAGCTCGGTCAGCTGGCCGACCCGCCGATGACCAAGGACGCGGTGGCCGGCCGGATCCGGCGGCTGCTGGCGATGGCCGACAAGCGCGCCCGCGAACTGGGCCTTCCGGACACCGAATCCGCGGTCACCGCGGAGATGCTCGAAGCCGACGCCTGATCCGGCCGTCGACCGCGGATTCGACGAGAACTGCGATCGGCTCGCGGGAAATCCACAGTTCCAATTGGAACTGTGGATTTCCCGGGGTCGGCCAGAACCGGTGCAGAGATTCCGATCACGGCGAGCCGGTCCGAAAAGGTGCCGATGACCAGCGGTGATGCGGGTTTTCCCAGATCCGCGCGCGCCAGCTGGCGGGTATTGCCGATTCGCGGCGTGAGCCGCCTCGCCCGCCCGCGTGCGGTGGCCCCGATGGCAGATAGGGTGAAGTCGAGACCATCAACCTCACCCGCCGCGTCGTCGGCCGGGTCAGTCACGAGGAGAGATCGGCGTGACCGTTCGCGTAGGCATCAACGGCTTCGGTCGGATCGGGCGGAACTTCTGGCGTGCAGCTACCGCCAGCGATCACGACATCGAGATCGTGGCCGCCAACGACCTGGGCGATGTCGCGACCATGGCCCACCTGCTGAAGTACGACAGCATCCTCGGTCGCCTCGACCAGGAGGTCAAGGTCACCGGTGAGGGCCTCGAGGTGGGCGGCAAGCTCATCAAGATCCTCGCCGAGCGCGACCCGGGCAAGCTGCCGTGGGGCGACCTGGGCGTCGACGTCGTCGTGGAGTCCACCGGCTTCTTCACCAACGCCGCGGACGCCCGCAAGCACGTGGACGAGGGCGGCGCGAAGAAGGTCATCATCTCCGCCCCGGCCAAGGGCGAGGACCTGACGGTCGTGCTGGGCGTCAACGACGACAAGTACGACGGCTCGCAGACCATCATCTCCAACGCCTCGTGCACCACCAACTGCCTGGCGCCGATGGTCAAGGTCCTCGACGACGCCTTCGGCATCGAGCAGGGCCTGATGACCACCATCCACGCCTACACCGCGGACCAGAACCTGCAGGACGGCCCGCACAAGGACCTGCGCCGCGCCCGCGCCGCCGCGGTCAACGTGGTGCCGACCGGCACCGGTGCGGCCAAGGCGATCGGCCTGGTGCTGCCGGAGCTCAACGGCAAGCTGGACGGCTACGCGCTGCGCGTCCCGGTGCCGACCGGCTCCACCACCGACCTGACCGCGACCGTCCGCGGGGACGCCAGCGTCGAGTCGGTCAACGAGGCCTTCAAGGCCGCCGCCGCCGAGGGCCGGTTCAAGGGCATCCTCAAGTACAACGAGGACCCGATCGTCTCCAGCGACATCGTCACCGACCCGCACTCGACGATCTTCGACGCGCCGCTGACCAAGGTCATCGGCAACCAGGTCAAGATCGTCGGCTGGTACGACAACGAGTGGGGCTACTCCAACCGCCTGGCCGACCTCGTCGACCTGGTCGGCAAGAAGCTGGCCTGACATCTGATCCGGAGACCCGCATGAGCCGTTGGCAGAGCCTCGGCTCGTGCGGGTCTTCCCGTAGCTGAGGAGCAGAGCGTGAAGAACCTCGACGATCTGCTGTCCGAGGGCGTTCGGGGTCGGCGTGTCCTGGTGCGTGCCGACCTCAACGTGCCGCTGGACGGCGAGAAGATCACCGATGACGGCCGGGTGCGCGCCTCCCTGCCGACCATCCGGAAGCTGACCGAGGCCGGTGCCCAGGTGGTGCTCACCGCGCACCTCGGTCGCCCGAAGGGCGAGCCGGACCCGAAGTTCTCCCTGGCCCCGGTGGCCCGCCGCCTCGGCGAGCTGCTCGGCACCGACGTGCCGCTGGCCGCCGACCTGGTCGGCGACTCGGCGAAGTCCGTGGTGGCCGGGCTGACCGACGGCTCGGTGGCGCTGCTGGAGAACGTGCGCTTCGACGCCCGCGAGACCAGCAAGGACGACGCCGAGCGCGGCGCGCTGGCCGACGAGCTGGCCGCGCTGGTCGGCCCGGACGCGGCGTTCGTGTCCGACGGCTTCGGTGTCGTGCACCGCAAGCAGGCCTCGGTCTACGACGTCGCCAAGCGGCTCTCGCCCTACGCCGGTGGGCTGGTGCTCGCCGAGGTCGAGGTGCTGCGCACCCTGACCGGCGACCCGAAGCACCCCTACGCGGTGGTGCTGGGCGGCTCGAAGGTCTCGGACAAGCTCGGCGTCATCAAGGCGCTGCTGCCCAAGGTCGACAAGCTGCTCATCGGCGGCGGCATGGCCTACACCTTCCTGGCCGCGCAGGGCCACGAGGTCGGCGCCTCGCTGCTGCAGGAGGACCAGATCGAGTCCACCAAGCAGCTGCTGGCCGAGCACGGCGACAAGCTGGTGCTGCCGGTGGACGTGGTGGTCGCCGACCGCTTCGCCGCCGACGCCGACACCCAGGTCGTGGCCGCCGACGCGATCCCGGCCGGCTGGATGGGCCTGACATCGGCCCGCGCAGCGTCGAGCAGTTCGCCGGCATCCTGCGCGGGGCGGGCACGGTGTTCTGGAACGGCCCGGCCGGCGTGTTCGAGTTCCCGGCGTTCGCCGAGGGCACCCGCGGTGTCGCGCAGGCCATCGTCGACTCCGACTCGTTCAGCGTCGTCGGCGGCGGTGACTCGGCCGCCGCGGTGCGGACCCTGGGGTTGCCGGAGGACGGCTTCTCGCACATCTCCACCGGTGGCGGGGCCTCGTTGGAGTACTTGGAAGGCAAGGACCTGCCCGGTGTGGCCGTCCTGGAAGGTGAGCGCTGAACATGGCCAGGACGCCGCTGATCGCGGGCAACTGGAAGATGAACCTCAACCACCTCGAGGCCATCGCCCTGGTGCAGAAGGTCGCCTTCTCGCTGCCCGAGAAGTACTTCGCCAAGGTGGAGGTGGCGGTGCTGCCGCCGTTCACCGACATCCGCAGCGTGCAGACCCTCGTCGACGGGGACCGGCTGAAGCTCAAGTACGGCGCGCAGGACATCTCGGTGCACGAGTCCGGTGCCTACACCGGTGAGGTGTCCGGCCCGATGCTGGCCAAGCTGGGCTGCACCTACGTGGTGGTCGGCCACTCGGAGCGCCGCGAGTACCACGGCGAGACCGACGAGCTGGTCGGCAAGAAGGTCCGCGCGGTCCTGAAGAACGACATGTCGCCGATCCTGTGCGTCGGCGAGCAGCTGGACGTCCGCGAGGCGGGCGACCACGTCGAGCACTGCACGACGCAGCTGATCAACGCGCTCAAGGGCCTCAAGGCCGAGCAGATCAGCAAGGTCGTCGTGGCCTACGAGCCGGTCTGGGCGATCGGCACCGGCAAGGTGGCCACCGCGCAGGACGCGCAGGAGGTCTGCGGCGCGATCCGCGCGGCCCTGGCCGAGAAGTACGGCAAGGAGATCGCCGACGAGGTGCGGGTGCTCTACGGCGGCTCGGTGAAGTCGAGCAACATCGGCGACCTGGTCGGGCAGGCGGACGTGGACGGCGCCCTGGTCGGCGGTGCGAGCCTCAACGGCGACGAGTTCGCCAAGCTCTCCGCGATGGCGGCCGGCGGCCCGCTTCCGTGACCCGGAGCTGGTGAAGCCCGAGGGGCGCCTTCCCACCGGGTAAAACTGGTGAAAGGCGCCCCTCGTGCGGTTTTCCCACCCTGGGGGATGCCCCTGGTGGGGCGGTGTGAGAGCGTCATCCTGGCAAACGGTGGACAGTGGTCAACTCGCTGTTGGCGGCCCGGTACGCTTGGTGGCGAACCGCTGTGCGAACGAGGACGTGATGACTCTTTTCCTGCAGATCATGTTGATCGTGACGAGTGTGCTGCTGGTGCTGCTGGTGCTGCTGCACCGGGCCAAGGGTGGTGGCCTCTCCTCGCTGTTCGGCGGCGGTATGCAGTCCAACCTGGCCGGTTCCAGCGTGGCGGAGAAGAACCTCGACCGGATGACGTTGTTCGTCATGGCGCTGTGGGTGATCTCCATCGTCGGAGTCGGCCTGTTGATCAAGATCGGTTGATCGGTCGGCACCCAGCCGGTCGACGACCCAGGGCCGCTTGGTGGGTGAGGATTGGATGACTGGTGGTAACGCCATCCGCGGCACGCGCGTGGGCTCCGGCCCGGCGGCGAGCGAGGCGGAACGGGGGGAAGCCGCACCGCGCAAGCGCGTCGACTACTGGTGCAGCAACGGGCACCACAGTCGGCCGTCGTTCGCGATGGACGCCGATGTTCCGGAGGAATGGGACTGCCCGCGCTGCGGATTGCCGGCGGGCCTGGACCAGGAGAACCCGCCTTCGGCGCGGCGCAACGAGCCGTACAAGAGCCACCTGGCGTACGTCAAGGAGCGGCGCAGCGACGAGGACGGCATGGCCATCCTGGAAGAGGCGCTGACCAAGCTCCGCGAGCGCAAGGGGCGCTGAGCTCAGCAGAACCGGGTCAGGTGAGCGATCACCTGGCCCGGTTCTTTGCGTCAACGGGAATTTTCCCCTTCGGTTTCGGGAACGGCGGCGAGCATGTGCCGCAGGACGTGCAGCGTCGTCTCGATCTCCGCGTCGGTGAGGTCGCCGCCGACCCGGCCCATCGCGTCGTGCTCGCGCCTCTGCAGCGCGTTGATGGCGGCGCGGCCCTCCTCGGTGAGCTCCACCAGCGATGAGCGGCGGTGCGCGGGGTTCGGTTTCAGCGCGACGAAGTCCTGCTCCAGCGCGTCGTTGACCATGCGCTGCACGAACTGCCGGCTCAGTTCCAGGGCGCGCGCGATCTGGGGGACCGTTTCGGCGGCGCCGGTCAGCTCGAGCCGTTCGAGGACCGCGCGGACGCCGATGGACAGGCCGTTGCGCGGGCTGTCGTGCTCGACCAGCCGCGCCACGCGGCGGTACAGGGGGCCGAGGACGGCGTAGACCTCGGCGAGTCGCGGTCCGAGCTGTTCCGGCGGAAGCGGGGAGTTGTCAACCACGGTGTCATTATGACACTTTGGTTGTCATGGACGCCATCGAATCCACGAAGATCCAGGTTCCCGACGGCGAGCTCTACGCCGAGGTGGTGGGCTCGGGCCCGCCGATCGTGCTGCTGCACGCCGGTTACCTCGGCGTGGGGATGTGGGACGAACAGCTCGAACTCGCCGAGGACCACCAGCTGATCCGCTACGAAGCGCGCTCGCACGGGCGCTCCAGCACCGCGACGCGCGACCACCACCCGTACCAGGACCTGCTGGCGGTGCTCGACCACTTCCAGCTCGAAACCGCCTCGCTGGTCGGCAATTCGATGGGCGGGGCCACCTCGCTCACCTTCGCGCTCGAGCACCCGGACCGGGTCGAGCGGATGGTGCTGTTCGGGCCGGGGGCGCCGCCGGTGGAGTTCCAGGACCCGTTCGTCCTGGAGCACCACCGCGTGCAGGAGGTCGCCAAGCAGGCGATGGACGCCGACGGGTACGTCGAAGCCCTCGTGCAGCTCGCGGTGGACGGTCCGCACCGCGAGCCGGACCAGGTCGATCCGGAGATCCGGCGGCGGTGCCGGGACATGGCGATGACGACGATCATGAACCACCACACCGCCACCGGAGGCCTCCTCGAGCTGGACGTGCGCAGCCGGCTGGAGCAGATCGCCGCGCCGACCGCGCTGGTGGTCGGCGAGCTCGAATCCACCGACCTGCACCGGATCGCCGGAGAAGCGGCGCGGCGGATGCCGAACGCGGAACTGCTCGAGTTCGCCGGCTGCGGGCACATGTGATCATCCGGGTCGGCGAGCGCAAGGTCGGCAGCGCGGACGAGCTGGTCGTGGCCGTGGACCGGTTCCAGGTCGGCGAGCGGATCCCGGTC
>NZ_JBEOVY010000173.1:0-15952 GCF_040295745.1 Saccharopolyspora sp. NPDC002686 | reverse complement strand
GGCTGACCAGGTGCTGCAGCAGCAGCCGGGTGAAGCTGTCCGGCGCTTCCTCCGGGACCCAGTGCGAGACCTCTTCCAGCATCTCGAACCGGTAGGGCCCGGTGACGTGCGCCGCGGTGGCCATCGCCGCCTCCGAACCGAACGCCACGTCCTCGGTGCTCCAGACGTACAGCGTCGGCACCTCGACCGGCCCGATCTCGCCGCTGTCGTAGCGCGCCGCCCGGTACCAGTTCAGCGCCGCGGTCAGCGCGCCCGGCTCGGTCAGCCGCTGCACGTAGTCGTCGACGTGGTGCTCCGGAACACCGGGGTAGTAGATCTGCCGGAGCTTCTTGGCGTTGTCGGCCAGCAGCGCCTTCTCCGCGGTGGAACTGCGGAATCCCTGCATGTACGCCGAGCGCTGGGCCTGGTCCTCGTCGCTGCGCAGTGCCGCGCTGAACGCGTCCAGGTGCGGGACCGACACGGCGGTCAGGGTGCGGACGCGCTCGGGGTGCCCGGCGGCGGTCGCCCACGCCACGGCAGCGCCCCAGTCGTGGCCGACCAGGTCGAAGCGCTCCCAGCCGAAGTGCTCGGCGATGGCCAGCACGTCCCCGACCAGCTCCGACATCCGGTAGTCGCTGACCTGCTCCGGGCGGACACCGGGGGAGTAGCCGCGCTGGTCCGGCGCGACGGCGAAGCACTCGGCGGCGCCGAGCACGGAGAGCTGCTCGCTCCACTCCACGGCGGCTTCGGGGAAGCCGTGCAGCAGCAGGACCGGGCGGCCGTCCTGCGGGCCGGAGGTCAGGGCGTCGAACTTCCCGGCGGGCGTGGGGATCTGGATGTACTCGGCCACCCGGCCACTCTACTGGCCGGACCTGGCGCCGGGAGGAACAGCGGCCGACCGCTGCGCGACGGCGCTGCGTCAGCGGGCGATGCGGTATCCCCAGGTGCCGCGGTGGGTTTCGCCCGGTTGCAGGGTGATCAGGCCGTCGCCGGTGACGAAGGCGTTGGGGGCGCAGGTCATCGGCTCCACGGTGATGCCCTGGCGCGTCGGCCGCTCCGTGCTCGGGCTGTCGTCGGTGTAGACCTGGAGGTAGCCGTGCGTCCGGTCGACCCAGAGCTCGGCGGTGACGCCGTCCTGGCGGGCGAAGCGCACCACGGCGTTGCCGTCGGGACCGCGGGTCAGGTCGGTGAAGGCGGTGTCCATCTTGGTGTCGCCGATCGGCCGGGCTTGGCGGTAGTCGTACTGGCTGCCCTCCACCGAGTCCTTCCCGGTTGGGATCAGCCGGTCGTTCACCAGGTAGTGCGTGCTCGCGGGCAGTTCGAACACGATGCCGTCGATGCGGTCGGCGCCCGCGGCCAGGTAGGTGTGGTTGGCGGTGCCGAACGGTGCGGCGGTGCGGCCGACGTTCTTCGCCGTCAGCGTGCTGCGCACCCCGGCGTCGTCCACGGCGAACTCGATCTGGAACAACAGCTGGAACGGGTAGCCGTAGGTCGGCGGCAGCAGGTACTCCAGCACCACCCCGTCCGCCCGGTGCTGGACGGGCTGCCACTCCACGAAGCTCATCAGGCCGTGCAGCGCCGCATCGCGCTCCGGCTCGCTGACCGGCACCTGCAACTTCTGGCCTTCGAAGGTGTAGCTGCCGTGGTCGATCCGGTTGGGCCACGGCAGGATCGTCTTGCCCCGGTAGCCCTCGCCGACCTCGTCGGCGCTGTGCGTGAGCAGCAGCTCCCGGCCGTCGACCTGCCAGGACAGCAGCGTCGCGGACACCCCGGCGATCACCGCCCGCTGCCTGCCGGAGCGGATCTCGTACAACCGGCCGTTCGCGGTCTGCGCCCCGCCGGGCGGCTGCGCCACGGCCGAGCCGACGGCCGGTCCGGCGAGCGCGGCGGTGGTGGCTCCGGCCGCCGTGACGAGCGCCGCGCGTCTGCTGAAGCGTCGCATCGTGCTTTCCTCCCGGTGGGGTGGACCACCGCAGTTCCAATCGAAACTGCGTTCCGCCGTGGCTGGGTTGTGCAGTTTCAATTGAAACTGCGGTTCTTCGTCGGGTGACGGGACCTCGGAGGGGACGGCGTGGCGGTCGGGTCCACTGTGGCCCGGGGGTGCTGGGGGTGCCAGTCGATGTCAGGGGGTGCCCGCGTCGATGGCTTCCCGGTTGGCGGCGCGGACCGCGTCCTGGTCGGGTTTGAGGATGCGGCGGTCGTAGGTGAGGAAGCCGTTGACCTCGTTCTCCACGTCGGTGGTCTGGGTGTAGACCGCCGCGGACAGCCCGTTGGCCCCGATGATCCGCACCAGGTCGTCGTTGACCTCGACGTAGCGGCGGGTCAGCGCCTCGCGGCTGTCGGTCATCTCGTAGGCGCCGGGCGGGCCCGGCCACAGGTGGCCTTCCTCGACCAGCCCGAGACCGCCGTACTCGCCGTCCACCACCGCGCGGTGGTCGCGCACCTGCGGGCTGCCCGGCCCGACGTAGGTGTGGTCGTCGTAGATGTCCCCGGCGCCGCTGTCGGGCAGCGAGTAGCAGCAGTTCACGCCACTGCTGATGTTGATGAGGCGGGTGGGATCGGTGCGCTTGGTCAGGTCGGCGATGTCGGCCGTCTCGAACTCGCCCCAGCCCTCGTTGAACGGCACCCAGGCCACGATCGAGGTGACGCTGCGCAGCTGGTCGATCATGGCGGTCAGCTCGGTGCGGTAGTGGGCGCGCTCCTGCTCGGTCGGGGGCGGGTTGGTGCCCGGCGGGTCGGCGAGGTCGATCGGCAGCGACGGCATGTCCTGCCACACCAGCAGCCCCAGCCGGTCGGCCCAGTAGTACCAGCGGGCCGGTTCGACCTTGACGTGCTTGCGGACCATGTTGAAGCCCAGCTCCTTGGTGGCCTCCAGGTCGAAGCGCAGCGCCTCGTCGGTGGGTGCGGTGTAGATGCCGTCCGGCCAGAATCCCTGGTCCAGCGGTCCGTGCTGGAACACGATCTCGCCGTTGAGCGCCATCCGCGGCCGGCCCTGCGCGTCGGGCAGCAGTTCGACGGTGCGCAGGCCCGCGTAGCTGCCCACCTCGTCGCCGGAGTCGAGCAGCCGCACCTTGATGTCGTAGAGGTACGGGTCGTCGGGCGTCCACAGGTGCGGCTCGGGCACCGGCAGCCGCAGCGCGGTGCCGGCTCGGCCTTCGGCCCGCGCGACCTCCTGGCCGTCCCGGTCGCGGACGACGGCTTCGAACGGCTGCCCGCCCCGCGCCGAGGTGTGCGCGGTGAGGTCGAAGCCGGTCAGGTCCGGGGTGATGTCGAGCTTGGCGACGTGCTCCTGCGGCACCGGCTCCAGCCACGCGGTCTGCCAGATCCCGGAGGCCCCGGTGTAGAGGATTCCCTTCGGGGCGTTGCGCTGCTTGCCCACCGGGTACGGGCCGGCCTCGTTGCGGTCCTCCACGGCGACCGAGACCTCCTGCGCGCCCCGGCCGTTGAGCGCGTCGGTGATGTCCGCGCTGAACGCGGTGTAGCCGCCCTCGTGCACCGCGACCTGGCGGCCGTTGACCGACACCTCGGCCTTCTGGTCGACGGCGCCGAAGTGCAGCAGCACGCGCTGCCCGGCCCAGTCCGGCGGCAGCTGGAACGTCCGCCGGTACAGCATGTGGTCGTCGTGGCGCTGGATGCCGGACAGCCCGGATTCCGGCGGGTAGGGCACCAGGATCTGCTCGCGGGTCTGCTGCGGCGGGGTGCTGCCACCGCCGTAGGCCCACAGGCCGTTGAGGTTCAGCCAGCGCTCCCGGGTCAATTGCGGGCGCGGGTACTCGGGCAGCGCGTTGTCCGGGCCGACCTGGTCGGTCCACGGCGTGGTCAGCGGCGGTGGCTTCGGCCGCCACGCCTCAGCGGAGGCCATCACGGCGGGGGCGGTGATCCCGGAAGAGGCCGCGAGCAGTGCGGTGAGCAGCAGGGCGCGCAACAACAACGTTGCCTCCAGGTGCAGGCGGAACCGAGAGGGACGGGGGCGAGTTCCGCCGGGACCGCAGGTCCGGTCTCCGCGGAAGTCGCGTTGCGGTGGTCGGCGGAGGGCAGGTGGCGGGCGAGCCGGAGAGCGGATCGCTGCTCGCATCGCCGCGCAAGCCCATCCTGGAACCACTCCTCATCGCCGGTGGCGAGCTGTTGATGTCGATCGAACACGGAGCACCATCAATCGACAACAATGACCATGAACGCACGGACAGTCAACGCGGCCGAAAGAGGGCCCGCAAATCGGAGCAATGTCGTGGATCCGCTGGGATCAACGGGGTTACGTTGTTGGCCCGCTTCAGCAACCCGGCGATGTTGCCGAGTCCAGGAGGGTGTGGACGTGACCGAGGCCCGAGGTAGCGCTACCGAGATGTTCCTGACCGCGCGGGACTTCCTGTTGCGGCACCGGACGGACTACGACACCGCGCGGCGGGAGTTCCAGTGGCCGCGTCCGGCCGAGTTCAACTGGGCGCTGGACTGGTTCGACTCGATCGGCCGGCGGCGCGACGGCACCGCGCTGTGGATCGTCGAGGCCGACGGCTCGGAGCGCAAGGTGTCGTTCCGGGCCATGACGCAGCGCTCCAACCAGGTCGCGAACTGGCTGCGCGGCCTCGGCGTGGCCCGCGGCGACCGGCTGGTGCTCATGCTGGGCAACCAGGTGGAGCTGTGGGAGACGATCCTGGCCGCGATGAAGCTCGGCGCGGTGATCATCCCGGCGACCCCGCTGCTCGGCCCGGCCGACCTGCGCGACCGCATCGACCGGGGCCGCGCCAAGCACGTGGTGACCACTTCGGCCGATGCCGCGAAGTTCGCCGACGTCCCCGGCGACTACACCCGGATCGCCGTCGGCGAGCCGGTTCCGGAGTGGACGTCCTATGCGGACAGCGCCGCCGCTGCCGACGAGTTCGTCCCGGACGGGCCCACCCGCTCCGACGATCCGATGCTGCTGTACTTCACCTCCGGCACCACCGCGCTGCCGAAGCTGGTGGAGCACACCCACGTCTCCTACCCGATCGGGCATCTGTCCACGATGTACTGGATCGGTCTGGAACCGGGCGACGTGCACCTCAACATCTCCTCGCCGGGATGGGCGAAGCACGCCTGGAGCAACGTCTTCGCGCCGTGGAACGCCGAAGCGACGGTGTTCATCTACAACTACGAGCGGTTCGACGCCGCCGCGCTGATGGCGCAGATGCAGCGCTGCGGCATCACCAGCTTCTGCGCCCCGCCGACGGTGTGGCGGATGCTGATCCAGGCCGATCTGACCACTCTGGCCACTCCGCCGTCCAAAGTGGTCGGTGCGGGCGAGCCGCTGAACCCGGAGATCATCGAGCAGGTGCGGCGCGCCTGGGGCGTGACCATCCGCGACGGCTTCGGCCAGACCGAGACCAGCGTGCAGGTGGCCAACACCCCGGGGCAGGACGTGCGGCCCGGTTCGATGGGGCGGCCGCTGCCCGGGTTCGACGTCGAGCTGCTCGACCCGGTCACCGGCGAGCCCGCGCAGGAGGGCGAGATCTGCCTGGCGCTGCAGCCGCGTCCGGTGGGCCTGATGACCGGCTACGCCGACGACACCGAGCGCACCGAGGCGGTCACGCGGGGCGGCCACTACCACACCGGCGACGTCGGTTCCCGCGACGCGGACGGCTACATCACCTACGTGGGCCGCACCGACGACGTGTTCAAGGCCTCCGACTACCGGATCTCGCCGTTCGAGCTGGAGAGCGTGCTGCTGGAGCACGAGGCGGTGGCGGAGGCGGCGGTGGTGCCCGCGCCGGACGCCATCCGGCTGTCGGTGCCGAAGGCCTACGTCGTGCTCACCGGCCAGCACGAGCCGACCAGGGAGACCGCGCTGTCGATCCTGCGGTTCGCGCGCGAGCAGCTGGCGCCGTACAAGCGGGTGCGGCGGCTGGAGTTCTACGAACTGCCCAAGACGATCTCCGGCAAGATCCGCCGGGTGGAGCTGCGCCGCCGGGAGGACGAGCTGGCCGGCGCCGACGGCCGGGCGGAGGAGTTCCGCGAGGAGGACTTCCCGGAGCTGAAGGGGTGAGCACGCGTGGCACGCGCCTCCGGGTGCGTGCCACGCCCCACCGCGGGGCCGAACGGAGGAGCCGAACGCCGCGAATGGAGCTGGAATTGCGCGGAGCGGCATCGTAACATCTTTGGTCCGCGTCGCGATGAAACGGCTGAGAAGAGAAGGGCCGACCACCGCGGCGCTTGCTCATCCAATTCTCATCGGCTCGTGGTTGCGGAATTTTCAACCGCTGTGCTAAGCCGATGCGCGCGCAGTGTACACAACTCCATGACGCACTGCACGTATCCGATCGTTACCCATCGTGCAAATGCTCTGAATTGGCGCAGGTAGTAGCGCATTTATTCACCCAGGGTGACTTTTCAAATCACGCATTCATCGTATTGCGGTGATTAGCGTCACACGTTTGTACGCTTGCTTTGAGATCTCCTTCGCATAGGTTGTTCAACTGACGCAGGAATTCCGCGTCACGCCGATCGGCAAGGATGCCGATCGAGTGCGATCGGCGTTGTGCTTTGCGGCCTTGAGCGTTTCTCGGCTGCCCGCGCCGATCTGAGGTGTTGCCTTATTGCAGTGGCGACCCGGCACGGCCACGGACGAGCTCGGGTGCGATTTTGCGCGTGCTCGAGTGTGTGCGGTGGCGCATGACCAACGTGAGTGGTGGGAGTGGAGCATGGCCAAGAGCGTGGACGACCTCGCATCCAGCGCAACCCCCGGATCTCCGGATACCGCCGATCTGGTGGCGCGCGAGGAGCAGGTGTTCGGCGAGAATCCGTTGGAAGTGCGGGAGTCCGACCACTACACCCACGAGTACGTGGGCAGCTTCGTGGAGAAGTGGGACGAGCTCATCGACTGGAAGAAGCGCTACGAGAGCGAGGGCTCCTTCTTCATCGACCAGCTCAAGGCCCGCGGCGTCAGCTCGGTGCTCGACGTGGCGACCGGCACCGGGTTCCACTCGGTGCGGCTGCTCGAGGAGGGCTTCGACGCGGTGAGCGCCGACGGCAGCCCGCAGATGCTGGCCAAGGCCTTCAGCAACGGTCTGACCTACGGCGGTCACATCCTGCGCGTGGTGCACGCGGATTGGCGCTGGCTGAATCGTGACGTGCACGGCGAATACGACGCGATCATCTGCCTGGGCAACTCGTTCACCCACCTGTTCTCCGAGCGGGACCGCCGCAAAGCGCTCGCCGAGTTCTACGCGATGCTCAAGCACGACGGCGTGCTGATCATCGACCAGCGCAATTACGACGCGATTCTGGACAACGGATTCTCCTCGAAGCACACCTATTACTACGCAGGTGATGATGTTTCCGCCGAACCGGATTACATCGACGACGGGCTGGCTCGATTCAAGTACACGTTCCCCGACAAGTCTGAATTCTTCTTGAACATGTACCCGCTGCGGAAGAACTACATGCGGCGGCTCATGCGCGAGGTCGGCTTCCAGCGGATCGACACCTACGGCGACTTCCAGGAGACCTACCACGACGACGAACCGGACTTCTTCATCCACGTCGCGGAGAAGAAGTACCGGCCGGACGAGGAGCTCTCCGACGTCTACTCGACCGCGGTGCACACCGCCCGCGATTACTACAACTCCGAGGACGCGGACAACTTCTACTACCACGTCTGGGGCGGCAACGACATCCACGTCGGCATCTACCAGAGCCCCGACGAGGACATCGACGTCGCGTCCCGCCGGACCGTGGAGCGGATGGCGAGCAAGGTCGAGATCACCCCGGACACCCGGATCCTCGACATCGGCTCCGGTTACGGCGGCGCCGCCCGCCACCTGGCCGCGACCTACGGCTGCAAGGTGTCCTGCCTCAACCTCAGCGAGGTGGAGAACGCCCGCAACGTCGAGTTCAACCGCGCGGCCGGCCTGGACGAGCTGATCGAGGTCAAGGACGGTTCCTTCGAGGACATCCCGTTCCAGGACAATGCCTTCGACATCGTCTGGTCGCAGGATGCGATCCTGCACAGCGGCGACCGGGAGCGGGTGCTGGAGGAGGTGACCCGCGTGCTCAAGGGCGGGGGTTCCTTCATCTTCACCGACCCGATGGCGGCCGACGGTGCGCGGATGAAGGACCTCGGGCCGATCCTGAACCGGATCAACCTCGACACCATGGGTTCCCCGGGCTTCTACCGCCGCGAGCTGGCCCGGCTCGGTCTGCAGAACTTCGAGTTCGAGGACCTGACCGAGCACCTGCCCGTCCACTACGGGCGCGTGCTGGAGGTGCTCGAGAGCCGCGAGGGCGAGCTCGCCGACAAGATCAGCGACGAGTACCGGGCCAAGATGAAGACCGGTCTGAAGAACTGGGTCTCCGGTGGTAAGGCGGGCAACCTGTCCTGGGGCATCATCCACGCCCGGGCCTGAGACCCCCCGGTGCCGTAAATGGTCACCGCCGTACGCAAGGATCACAGCCGCAGCAGTGTGAGGTGAGGAGCAGTCGTGAGTGAGATCAACCGCAGGTTGTTCACCAGTGAATCGGTGACCGAGGGACACCCGGACAAGATCTGCGATGCGATCAGCGACGCCGTGTTGGACGCGTTGTTGGCCCAGGACCCCAAGTCGCGCGTGGCCGTCGAGACCATGGTGACCACCGGTCAGGTGCACGTCGCAGGTGAGGTCACCACCAGCGCTTACGCCGACATCCCGACCATCGTGCGGGACAAGATCCTGGAGATCGGCTACGACTCCTCCGCGAAGGGCTTCGACGGTGCTTCCTGCGGCGTCAACGTCGCGATCGGATCGCAGTCCCCGGACATCGCCCAGGGCGTGGACACCGCCCACGAGACCCGGGTCGAGGGCGCCGAGGACGAGATCGACAAGCAGGGCGCGGGCGACCAGGGCCTGATGTTCGGCTACGCCTGCAACGACACCGACGAGCTGATGCCGCTGCCGATCGCGCTGGCGCACCGCCTGTCGCGCCGGCTGACCAAGGTCCGCAAGGACGGCGTGCTGCCGTACCTGCGTCCCGACGGCAAGACCCAGGTCACCATCGAGTACGCCGGTGACCAGGCCGTTCGGCTCGACACCGTGGTGCTGTCCACCCAGCACGCCGCCGACATCGACCTCGAGGGCATGCTGGCCGGTGACATCAAGGAGAAGGTCATCGACCCGGAGATCGAGCGGGTCGGGCTGGACTCCGCCGACACCCGGCTGCTGGTCAACCCGACCGGCCGGTTCGTGGTCGGCGGTCCGATGGGCGACGCCGGTCTGACCGGCCGGAAGATCATCGTCGACACCTACGGCGGCATGGCCCGCCACGGCGGTGGCGCGTTCTCCGGCAAGGACCCGTCGAAGGTCGACCGCTCCGCCGCCTACGCGATGCGCTGGGTCGCCAAGAACGCCGTCGCCGCCGGTCTGGCCAGCCGCATCGAGGTGCAGGTCGCCTACGCGATCGGCAAGGCCGCCCCGGTGGGCCTGTTCGTGGAGACCTTCGGGACCGAGAACGTCGACCCGGTCAAGATCCAGGCGGCGGTCAACGAGGTCTTCGACCTCCGCCCGGCCGCCATCGTGCGTGACCTGGACCTCCTGCGTCCGATCTACGCCCCGACCGCCGCGTACGGTCACTTCGGGCGCAGCGACGTCGACCTGCCGTGGGAGCGCACCGACCGCGCCGAGGCGCTGAAGAGCGCCGCCGGCATCTGAGTCGGTCGCCCGGAGCTGGTGCGCGGGCTGCGGGGCGCGGGAGACTGCGCCCCGCAGCCCGGTGCGCCGGCCGTTCAATGGAGCTTTGGGGCGATCGCCCCCTGGTTAAGGAGTAGTGCAGTGCGGATTGCGGTGACCGGATCCATCGCCACCGACCACCTGATGACCTACCCCGGTAGGTTCGCCGAGCAGCTCGTCGCCGACCGCCTGGAGCAGGTGTCGCTGTCGTTCCTGGCCGACGAGCTGGTGCTGCGCCGCGGCGGGGTGGCGCCCAACATCACCTTCGGCCTCGGGCAGCTGGGCGTCGGATCGATCCTGGTCGGCGCCGTCGGCCGCGACTTCGACGACTACCGCTCCTGGCTGGAGCGGCACGGGGTGGACACCGCCTCGGTGCACGTCTCGGAGACCAAGCACACCGCCCGGTTCCTGTGCACCACCGACACCGACTTCAACCAGATCGCCACCTTCTACGCCGGTGCGATGGCCGAGGCCCGCGACATCGAGCTCAAGCCGGTCGCCGACCGCGTCGGCGGGCTGGACGTGGTCGTGGTCTCCGCCAACGACCCGGACGCGATGCTGCGGCACACCCAGGAGTGCCGGGACCGCGGCTACCGGTTCCTCGCCGACCCCGGCCAGCAGCTCGCCCGGATGGACGGCGACGCGATCCGCAAGCTGGTCGACGGTGCCGAATACCTGTTCACCAACGAGTACGAGCACGGCCTGCTGCTGCAGAGCACCGGCTGGAGCCACGGCGAGGTGCTCGACCGGGTCGGCAAGTGGGTGACGACGCTGGGCCCCAAGGGCGTCCAGGTGGAGTCCAAGGGCCAGCCCGCCATCGAGGTGGCCCCGCCGAAGGAGAAGCAGAAGGGCGACCCGACGGGCGTCGGCGATGCGCTGCGCGCCGGCTTCCTGGCCGGCCTTTCCCACGATCTGGAACTCGAGCGGACGCTACAGCTAGGTTGCGCGCTGGCGACCGTTTCACTGGAGGCGGACGGCCCGCAGGAGTACCAGGTGGAGCGGGAATCGTTCCTCGCTCGAGTCGCCGAGGCATACGGTGACGAGGCTGCGGGTGAGATCGGGGCGAAGCTCAGCTGAGCAACGGGAGTAGGCACGGCATGGCAGATCGGCAGAACGATCCGAGCGGTTTCCTGACCGCCCTGGGCGAGCGCGTCCTGGTCGCCGACGGCGGGATGGGCACCGCGCTGCAGGGCTTCGACCTGACGTTGGACGACTTCGCCAACCTGGAGGGCTGCAACGAGATCCTGAACGTGACCCGGCCCGACGTGGTGTCCTCGATCTACCGGGGCTACCTGGAGGCGGGTTCGGACGCGATCGAGACCAACACCTTCGGGGCGAACTGGGCCAACCTCGCCGAGTACGACATCCCGGAGCGCATCCGGGAGCTGGCCGAGAAGGGCTCGGCGCTGGCCCGCGAGGCCGCCGACGAGTACTCCACCCCGGACCGGCCCCGGTTCGTGCTGGGCTCGGTCGGCCCGGGCACCAAGCTGCCCACGCTGGGCCACGCTCCCTACACGCAGCTGCGCGACGCCTACCACGAGCAGGTCCTGGGCATGCTCGACGGCGGCATCGACGTGGTGCTGGTGGAGACCTCGCAGGACCTGCTGCAGACCAAGGCCGCGATCGTCGCCGCGAAGCGCGCGATGGCCCAGGCCGGGCGGCACGTGCCGATCATCGCGCAGGTCACCGTGGAGACCACCGGCACCATGCTGGTCGGTTCGGAGATCGGCGCGGCGCTGACCGCGCTGGAGCCGCTGGGCATCGACCTGATCGGGATGAACTGCGCGACCGGTCCGGCGGAGATGAGCGAGCACCTGCGGGTGCTGGCGCAGAACGCCCGGATCCCGCTGTCGGTGATGCCCAACGCCGGCCTGCCCGAGCTGGGCCCCAACGGCGCGGTGTACCCGCTGCAGCCCGACGAGCTGGCCGAAGCGCTGGTCGGCTTCGTCAAGGACTACGGCGCGCGCCTGGTCGGCGGCTGCTGCGGCACCACCACCGAGCACGTGCGCGCGGTGGCGGAGGCGGTCCGGGGGATCACCCCCGAGCCGCGCACCCCGGAGCACATCCCGGCGGTGTCGTCGGTGTACCAGACGGTGCCGTTCGACCAGGACGCCTCGATCCTCAACGTCGGCGAGCGGACCAACACCAACGGCTCGAAGGCGTTCCGCGAGGCGATGCTGGAAGGCCGCTACGACGACTGCGTGGAGATCGCCAAGGCCCAGACCCGCGAGGGCGCGCACATGCTCGACCTGTGCGTGGACTACGTGGGCCGGGACGGCACGGTCGACATGCGGGAGCTGGCCTCGCGGCTGGCCACCGCCTCGACGCTGCCGATCATGGTCGACTCCACCGAGCCCGAGGTGATCCAGGCCGGACTGGAGCACCTGGGCGGCCGGTGCGCGATCAACTCGGTCAACTGGGAGGACGGCCACGAGCCGGGCTCCCGGTACGAGCGGGTCATGCAGATGGCCGTCGAGCACGGCGCCACCGTGGTGGTGACCTGCATCGACGAGGAGGGGCAGGCGCGCACCGCGGAGTGGAAGCTGCGGGTCGCCGAACGGCTGATCGAGGACATGACCACCAACTGGGGTCTGGAGGAGTCCGCGATCATCATCGACTGCCTGGTCTTCCCGATCACCACCGGTCAGGAAGAGGTCCGCAAGGACGCCGTCGAGACGATCAACGCGATCCGGGAGCTCAAGGCGCGCCACCCGGAGGTGCAGACCACGCTGGGCCTGTCCAACGTGTCCTTCGGCCTGAACCCGGCGGCGCGGCAGGTGCTCAACTCGGTGTTCCTCAACGAGTGCCGGGAAGCCGGGCTGGACACCGCGATCCTCAACGCCTCCAAGATCCTGCCGATGAGCAAGATCGACGAGGAGGCGCGCAACGTCGCCCTGGACCTGGTCTACGACCGGCGCCGCGAGGGCTACGACCCGCTGCAGAAGTTGATGGAGCTGTTCGAGGGGCAGACCGCGAAGTCCAGCAGCGCCTCCCGCGCCGAGGAGCTCGCGAAGCTGCCGCTGTTCGAGCGGCTGGAGCGGCGGATCGTCGACGGCGAGCGCAACGGGCTGGAAGCCGACCTGGAAGCGGCGATGGCCGAGAAGCCGCCGCTGGAGATCATCAACGAGAACCTGCTGGCCGGAATGAAGGTCGTCGGCGAGCTGTTCGGTTCCGGGCAGATGCAGCTGCCGTTCGTGCTGCAGTCCGCCGAGGTGATGAAGGCGGCGGTGGCGCACCTGGAACCGCACATGGAGAAGGACGACTCCGGCGGCAAGGGCAAGCTGCTGCTGGCCACGGTCAAGGGCGATGTGCACGACATCGGCAAGAACCTGGTCGACATCATCGTCTCCAACAACGGCTACGACGTGGTCAACATCGGCATCAAGCAGCCGATCGGCGCCATCCTCGAAGCCGCCGAGGAGAACAAGGTCGACGCCATCGGCATGTCCGGCCTGCTGGTGAAGTCCACGGTGATCATGAAGGAGAACCTGGAGGAGATGAACTCCAGGGGGCTGGCGCAGAAGTACCCGGTGATGCTGGGTGGCGCGGCGCTGACCCGCTCGTTCGTGGAGCACGACCTCGACGAGGTCTACCAGGGCGACGTCCGCTACGCCAAGGACGCCTTCGAGGGCCTGCACCTGATGGACCGGCTGATGTCCATCAAGCGCGGTGACAACCCCGAGGAGGACGCCGCCGAGGAGGCCAAGAAGGCCGAGCGCAAGGCCCGGCGGGAGCGTTCGCTGCGCATCGCGGAGAAGCGCAAGGCCGAGCAGGGCGACGAGCCCGGCTACGACGACACCACCCGGTCCGACGTGTCCACCGACGAGCCGGTGCCGACTCCGCCGTTCTGGGGCTCCAAGGTGGTCAAGGGCGTCGCCGTCGCCGACTACCTGGCGCTGCTGGACGAGCGGGCGACGTTCTTCGGCCAGTGGGGCCTGCGCGGCGCGAAGAAGGGCGAGGGGCCCTCCTACGAGGAGCTGGTCGAGACCGAGGGCCGGCCGCGGCTGCGGCACTGGATCGACGAGCTGTCCACCGCGGGCATCCTGCAGCACGCGGCGGTGGTCTACGGCTACTTCCCGTGCGTGACCGAGGGCAACCACCTCGTCGTGCTGGACAAGGACGAGCCGGACTCCCCGGAGCGCACCCGGTTCTTCTTCCCGCGGCAGAAGCGCGACCGGCGGCTGTGCCTGTCGGACTTCTTCCGCACCCGGGAGCAGGCCGAGCGCACCGGCCAGGTGGACGTGCTGCCGATGCAGCTGGTCACCATGGGCCAGCCGATCGCCGACTACGCCAACGAGCTGTTCGCGAAGAACGCCTACCGGGACTACCTGGAGGTGCACGGGCTGAGCGTGCAGCTCACCGAGGCGCTGGCCGAGTACTGGCACCGCCGCGTCCGCCGCGAGCTGGCCTGGGCCAAGGGCGGCACGGTGGCCCAGGAGGACCCCGAGGACGTGCGGGAGTTCTTCAAGCTCGGCTACCGAGGTGCCCGGTACTCCTTCGGCTACGGCGCGTGCCCGGACATCGAGGACCGCGCCAAGATCGTCGACCTGCTCGAGTCCGAGCGCATCGGCGTGGTGCTGTCCGAGGAGTTCCAGCTGCACCCCGAGCAGTCCACCGACGCGATCGTGGCGCACCACCCAGAGGCGAAGTACTTCAACACGTAAAGCGCGGATCGATGCAGGTCGGCGCCGTGGGAATGGCGCTACCCTGCACAGGAACCCGGTCCGCGAAGACCTGACAAGATCGGGAAACACGAAAGGAAGCCATGAGCGCGAAGCTGCAGAAGGTCAACGGCCTGGAGTTCGCCGTCAGGGATCTGGCGCTGGCCGAGGCCGGGCGGCACCAGATCCGGTTGGCCGAGCACGAGATGCCGGGCCTGATGGCGACCCGCGAGGAGTACGCGGCATCCCAGCCGTTGAAGGGCGCGCGGATCGCAGGCTCGCTGCACATGACCGTGCAGACCGCCGTGCTGATCGAGACCCTGGTCGCGCTGGGCGCCGAGGTCCGCTGGGTGTCCTGCAACATCTTCTCCACCCAGGACGAGGCCGCCGCGGCGATCGTCGTCGGCCCGAACGGCACCCCGGACAAGCCCGAGGGCATCCCGGTGTTCGCCTGGAAGGGTGAGACGCTGGAGGAGTACTGGTGGTGCACCGACCAGCTGTTCCAGTTCGGCGAGCAGGGCCCGAACATGATCCTCGACGACGGTGGTGACGCCACGCTGCTGGTGCACAAGGGCGTCGAGTTCGAGGCGACCGGCGTGGTGCCGCAGGCCTCCGAGGACGACCCGGACGAGTACAAGGTCATCCTGGAGACGCTGCGCAACAGCATCGCCGCCGACGGCAAGCGGTTCACCAAGATCGCTGCCGAGATCAAGGGCGTCACCGAGGAGACCACCACCGGCGTGCACCGGCTCTACGAGCTGGCCAAGACCGGTGAGCTGCTGTTCCCGGCGATCAACGTCAACGACTCGGTCACCAAGTCGAAGTTCGACAACAAGTACGGCTGCCGCCACTCGCTGGTCGACGGCATCAACCGCGCCACCGACGTGCTCATCGGCGGCAAGGTCGCCGTGATCTGCGGTTACGGCGACGTCGGCAAGGGCTCCGCGGAGTCGCTGCGCGGCCAGGGCGCCCGCGTCATCGTCACCGAGGTCGACCCGATCTGCGCGCTGCAGGCGGCGATGGACGGCTACCAGGTCACCACCCTGGAAGAGGTCGTCTCGATCGCGGACATCTTCGTCACCACGACCGGCAACTTCAACATCATCACCGCCGAGCACATGGCGCAGATGAAGCACAACGCCATCGTGGGCAACATCGGCCACTTCGACAACGAGATCGACATGGCCGGCCTGGAGAAGATCCCGGGCGTCAAGAAGCAGGAGATCAAGCCGCAGGTCCACGAGTACGCGTTCCCGGACGGGCACTCGATCATCGTGCTGTCCGAGGGCCGCCTGCTGAACCTGGGCAACGCCACCGGCCACCCCAGCTTCGTCATGTCGAACTCGTTCACCAACCAGACGATCGCCCAGATCGAGCTGTTCACCAAGCCGGGCGAGTACGACAAGCAGGTCTACGTGCTGCCGAAGCACCTGGACGAGAAGGTCGCCCGCCTGCACCTCGACGCCCTGGGCGTCAAGCTGACCAAGCTGACCAAGGAGCAGGCGGCCTACATCGGCGTCGACGTCGACGGCCCGTACAAGCCGGAGCACTACCGGTACTGATCCTCTAGAGGAGTCGCTCCCGTCCGATGCGCGGGTTCCGTGAGTCTTCTGGGTCGTCATGGCAGCCCAAAAGACT
>NZ_JBEOVY010000172.1:0-15960 GCF_040295745.1 Saccharopolyspora sp. NPDC002686 | reverse complement strand
GCCCGTCGGAGGGCGCACGCTGCTGGACCGCACCCTGGATGCGGTGGCCGAGGCCGACCCGCTGGTCGTGGTCAGCCCGTGTCCCAGCTGACCGCGCGGAGCGTGTCCGCGGGCAGCTCCAGGGTCGCCTGGCCGTACTCCAGCGTGTAGCTGACCCGGTCGGCGACCACCGGCAGCTTGCCGGGCTTGCGCAGCCCGATCACACCGGTGCCGTAGGCCTGCGCGACCGCAGCACCCACCAGGAACCCGCGCGCCTCCACCCCGGCGACCACGTCGAACTCGCAGTCCCGGCCCAGTGCCTCGACCACGGCCCTCAGCCCGGCACCGTCGGCCAGCATCGGGCTGATGTCGCGGAACAGCACGCCCGGCTCCGGGAAGTCCGGCACCTCGCGGATCAGTTCCGCGGCGCGCCGGAGCGCCAGGTCGGAGGCGTCGGTGACCTCGACCGCCGTCTGCTCGGTCATCGGCGCCGCTTCCCGGTGGGACGACCGGACTTGCCCGCCGGGCGGCTCGGCCGCTTCGACGTGCCCGCACCGGCCGCGACCGCTTGCTTCGGCGCTTCCTCCGGAACCTCTTCACCGGCGGCCTTGGCCGCAGCGCGCTCGCGGCGCTGCTTCACCTTGGCCGCGTGCTCGCGGTACTTCGGCTCGCGCATCTTGAAGTCGACCAGCAGCGGGGTGGCCAGCAGGATCGACGAGACGACACCGGCGATCATGCCGACCATCTGGACCAGCGCCAGGTCGCGCAGCATGCCGACGCCGAGCATCCCGGCGCCGACCACGAGCAGGCCGAGCACCGGCAGCAGTGCGATGACCGAGGTGTTGATGGAGCGCATCAGCGTCTGGTTGACCGCCAGGTTCGCCGCCTCCGGGTAGGTGCGACGGGTCAGCCCGAGCAGCCCTCGGGTGTTCTCCTTGACCTTGTCGAAGACCACCACGGTGTCGTACAGCGAGAAGCCGAGGATGGTCAGCAGACCGATCACCGTGCTGGGCGTGACCTCGAAGCCGACCAGCGAGTAGATGCCCGCGGTCACCACGACGTCGTGCAGCAGCGCGATCAGCGCCGCCACCGCCATCCACTTCTCGAAGTAGAACGCCAGGAAGATGGTGACCAGCACCAGGAACACTGCGAGCGCGATCAGCGCCTGCTGGGTGATCTCACCGCCCCAGGTACCGCTGACGGCGCTGTCGCTGATCACCTGCTGGCTCGGCTGGCCCTGCGCGTTCAGCGGCTGCAGCTTGGTGAACAGCGTCTGCTTGACCGCGTTGACCTGCTCGACGTCCAGCGTCTCGCTGCGGATCTGGATGGTCTGGTTGGCTCCGGCGCCGACGATCTGCACCGTCTCGGCCGGGCGGCCCACGGCCTCCCGGAACGCGTCCTGCACTTGGTTGGTCTCGATCGGGCCCTGCACGCCGACCGCGGGCATCTGCAGCTTGGTGCCGCCCTCGAAGTCGATGCCGAGGTTGAAGCCCTTGAACCCGATCGAACCGATGCACACCAGCACCAGCAGGCCCAGCGCGATGTACCACCGGGCGCGCTTGCCGACGATGTCGAAGGCCCCGGTGCCGACGTAGAGGCGGTGGAAGACGCTCTCTCGGCGGCGGGTGCCTTCGGTACCTGGAGTCGTCACCTTCACGCCTCCTTGGCGGTGGTCGCGGCGGCCTTGCGGGCGGCTCGGTTCTGGTTGCCGAGGCGTTGCACCGCACCCAGGCCGGAGACCGACGGCTTGGACAGGAACTTGTTCTTCGAGGCCAGCGCGACCAGCGGGTGGGTCACCAGGAAGACCACGACGAGGTCCAGCACGGTGGACATGCCCAGCGTGAACGCGAAGCCCTTCACCTGGCCGACGGCGAGCACGTAGAGCACCGCAGCGGCCAGGAAGCTGACCGCGTCGGCGGACAGGATCGTGCGCCGGGCCCGGGTCCACGCCCGCGGGACGGCCGACCGGAATGTGCGGCCTTCGCGGATCTCGTCCTTGAGCCTCTCGAAGAACACGATGAACGAGTCGGCGGTGATGCCGATGGCGATGATGAAACCGGCGATGCCGGCCAGGTCGAGGGTGAAGCCCACCCAGCGGCCCAGCAGCACCAGCGCGCCGTAGACCACGCCGCCGGAGAGCACCAGCGACAGGATCGTCAGGATGCCCAGCAGCCGGTAGTAGAGCAGGCAGTACACCGCGACCAGCAGCAGGCCGATGCCACCGGCGATCAGGCCGGCCTCCATCGAGGCCACGCCGAGCGTCGCCGACACCGTCTCGGCCTCGGACTGGTCGAAGGCCAGCGGCAGCGAACCGTACTTGAGGATGTCCGCCAGGTCGGTCGCGCTCTGCTGGTTGAACTGGCCGGTGATCTGCGCGTTGCCGCCGAGCAGCGCGGCCTGGATCTGCGGCGCCGAGACGACCTCGCTGTCCAGCACGAACGCGGCCTGCTGGCCGACGTTGGCGGAGGTGAAGTCGGCCCAGATCTTGGCGCCCTCGCTCTTGAAGTTCAGCGAGACCGTCCAGCCCGGCTCGCCCTGCTGCGGGTTCGGCGGCACCGCCTGCGCGGTGGCGACCTCGCGGCCCGGCAGGAACACCGGCTCCAGGACGTACTTGTTCTGGCCCTCGCGGTCGCAGGTGATCAGCGGCAGCTTCGGGTCGTCGTTGCCGCGCAGCGGGTCGTCGACCGCGCAGTTCAGCGCCTGCAGCGCCTGCATCTGCACGTTCTGGTCGGTGCTCTGCCGGGTGCGCTTCGCCTCGTCGATCTGGCGCTGCTGGTCACCGGGCTGGTTCCCCTGCTGCTGGTGCGCGGCCTGCGGCGCGGTGCCCGCCGGCGGCGGGGCCTGCACCGGAACCGAGGTGACGACCTTGCGGAAGTTCAGCTCAGCGGTCTGACCCAGCTGCTTGGCCTGATCGCCGCCCTCGCCGGGCACCGTGATGACCAGGTTGCTGCCGTCCCGGGTGACCTCGGACCCGCTGACGCCCATGCCGTTGACGCGGGTCTCGATGATCTGGCGGGCCTGGGTCAAGGCCTCGTTGCTGGGCGGCTGGCCGTCCAGGGTGCGCGCGGTGAGCGTCACCCGGGTCCCGCCCTGGAGGTCGATCCCGAGCTTGGGGTGCGGCTTGCCGTCACCGGTGAAGAACACCAGCGAGTACAGAGCGACCACGATCAATGCGAAGATCGCGAGATAACGCCCTGGGCGGATCTGCCCGGCCGGAGGTGCCACGGCGTTCGTTCTCCTGTCCGGTCTCGAAGCGGTGCACTTGTCGTCGTGCTCAGTCGCGCACCCGGCGAAACCTCGGCCGCCCTCTCGCGGTCGGACAGCGCAGCCGTCGTCCCCCGAGAGAACGTCTGAGAACCCGCGGGTGGTTCGGGTGCGCGGCCTCGGGGGCCAGCGCACCACCGTTCAGTCTGACAGGCCCGGCGCGGGCGACACCGCCCCGGGTGGCGACCGTCCGTAGATCAGCTGCTACGCACGGACGCGGGCCCGGAAGCGCTTCTCCGGTGCCCGCGTCGCTACCCGTTCGGCGACGCCCGCCACGCGGGACCTCGGTCGGCCCCGGTGCGAGCTCCTGCCCGTCGTCAGTTGGTCTTCTGCTGCTCGATCGGCTCGGCGACCTCGGCCTTGGACTCGGTCTCGACCTTGGCCTCGGTCTCGGCCGGGGTCTCGTCCTTGACCTCCGCAGCCGCCTCGGCGCCCTCGGTCTGGACCTTCTCGCGGACCGCCTGACGCACCCAGGTGGTGGTCAAGCCCGGCGCCAGCTCCAGGTCGATGGTGTCGTCGTTGGTGGCCACGACGGTGCCGAACACACCGGAGGTGGTCATCACGCGGTCGCCGGGGGTGATCGAGTTCTGCAGCTTCTGCTGCTCGGCCATCGCGCGCTTCTGCTTGCGGGCCTGCAGGAACAGCGGCACCGCCAGCAGGACGATCAGCAGCGGAAGAATCAGGGAGTTGAGGTCCATCGTGCTCCGTTCAGCGGACGCTTCGGGGCCCAGCCCTCGCAGTACTGCGCCCGAATTGTTCGGATGTTCAAGCCCCAGTGTGCCAGGTCAACTCGGGTCGACGGGTTCTCCCGCTGTTGGGAGGACCACCGCGGCCCGCCAGGGCGGGTCCGCGTCGGCCGCAGCCGCGCACGACCCGTCCGATCGGCACCGAACGAGACGTGAGGAGGATAACGTCACGCGGCGATCGCGGACGAGCGCCCCAGCTCGTGGCACCGGTCGTCGGCACTGGGTGCTCGTTCAGATCCGGTTCTGTTCAGTTTCTCGGACACCGTATCGGCGTTTTGTCACCATTCGATCACTCGTCGAAGAGCCCGGGGGCGTGCTCCGGCGGGACGAGTCCCAGGTGGTGCCAGGCCGCCGCGGTCGCGACCCTCCCGCGCGGAGTGCGGGCCAGCAGCCCGGCGCGCACCAGGTAGGGCTCGCAGACCTCCTCCACGGTGGTCGCCTCCTCCCCCACCGCGACCGCGAGCGTGGAGATCCCCACCGGGCCGCCGCGGAAGGAGTTGATCAGCGCGCTCAGCACCGCCCGGTCCAACCGGTCCAGGCCGAGCTCGTCGACGTCGTAGACCTCCAGCGCGGCCCGCGCGACCTCCCTGGTCACCGCACCGTCGGCGCGCACCTCGCACCACCGTTCCGCGACGCGCCGCAGCGCGTGGGCCAGCGCTTCCACCTCGACGCACCGCGCTGGTTCCGAGCGGCCGAAACACCCGAGGTGCTGCCGGAGCTGAGCCGCGCGGTCTGGTCCGACCTGAAGGTCACCGCGTCCTACGCGCGCGGGAACGAGGTGGTGCGGCGCGAGCTCGAACCGCACGGACTCGTGCTCAAAGCCGGTGTTTGGTACGTGATCGCCCGCCACGGCCAGCGCTTCCCGAGCTACCGCGTGGACCGCTTCCGCAGCGTCGAGGTCAGCGGCGAGGGGTTCGCGCGGGCCGAGGACTTCGACCTGGCGGCCTTCTGGGAGGAGAAGTCCGAGGAGTTCGCCCGCTCCCTGCTGCGCGAAACCATCGACATCCGGGTCAGCCCGTCCGGCCTGCGGAAACTCTCCGCGGCCACCGATCGCTTGGGCGCCCGGGAAGCCGAAGCCGCGGCAGGCGAACCGGACGCCGAGGGCTGGGTGACCACCAGGCTCCCGGTCGAGTCCCTCGACATCGCCTACGACCAGCTCCTCGCCCTCGGCCCGGAGCTGGAAGTCCTCGCCCCGCCAGAACTCCGCCACCGCTTCGCCCGAGCCGCCCGCCACCTCACCGAGCTCTACGACTCGTGAGCGGCGGCGGTGGTAAGAGCCACCGCCGCTCACGAGTCCGGATCAGCGGTAATCGGCGGGGTCGCCCGGTTTCCCGACCCACTCGACTTCCTGGATGTAGCGCCAGGCGTCCGGCTGGGAACCGTCGGTGTCGGTGAAGCCGTAGACCTTCGCCAGGTGCCCGCTGGACAGCGACTGCGTGTTCCACCGCGCCACGTCCGGATCCGCTGCCAGCGCGACGACCGCGCGGCCGACGTAGGCCGGTGACTCGGCGATCCCGAAGCCCTCGGGGGCGGTGGTGGATTCCCGCCAGTTCTCCTCGGTGACGCCGAAGTGCTCCAGCATCATCTCCGAGCGCAACCAACCCGGCGTCAGCGACACCGCCGTGCCGCCGAACTCCCGCAGCTCCTCGCCCTCCGCGCGCGCCAACCGGTGCATGGCCGTCTTCGCGATGTCGAAGAACGCGCCGCACTCGCTGCGGTAGTACTGCTCGTGGACCTCCGCGGTGCCGTCGGTGAGTTCCACGACCAGCCCGCCCGGCTGCTTGCTCAGCAGCGCCAGGGCGAAGTGCGCGGTGATCATGTGCGCTTCGATGCCGACCCGCAGCCGCCCCAGGCCCTTGTCCAGGTCCTGCTCCCAGATCGGTTTGCCCCAGTCCATCAGGTGTTCGCCGCCGAGGTCGTTGACCAGGACGTCCAACCGCCCCTGCTCCGCCTCGATCCGCCGCACCAGGTCCCGGACCTGCTCGGGATCGGTGTGGTCGACCTGGACCGCGATGCCGGTGCCGCCGGCCCGGGTCACCAGCTCGGCAGTGTCCTCAATGGTCTCCGGCCGGTCGTAGTCCGAGCGCTGCGCCCGCGTGCTGCGCCCGGTCCCGTACACGATCGCACCGGCCGCCCCCAGTTCCACGGCGATGCCGCGCCCCGCGCCGCGGGTGGCTCCGGCGACCAGCGCGACCTTGCCGTGCAGTTGTCCTGCCATGCCTCGATTTCCTCCAGCTCCAGCGAATCGGTCGAGCTCCGACCGTGGCACCGAATCCGGACACCTCCGGTCTGGATTCCGGCGCGCGTCCGGGTGTTTCGGCCGCCGCCCGCCGCCGCCGGGCTCAGCCGCGTTGGAATTCGGCGTGATCACCCCTGCCTGCCTCGACCGGGTGAGGCGGTGGGCAGGTACGGTGTGCATTGGTGATCGCGTCCGCGACGCGAGCGCCGACAAGGGGAGGAACGAACTGGGCTCGCTGCGACTCCGCCGGCGGACCCGCTGGACAACAACGGAACCGGTCGAGACGGGAAGCGACGAGGTGCGCGGCGCAACATACCTGGCACGGATCCCGGCGTGGCTGCTGGACGCAACGGCGTCGCCCCGCCTACGGTCCGGATCGGGCACGGGATCGGCCGCACCAGGCGAACCCTTGCCGTGGCGACCAGGGGGACCGGAATCGGCGGCGACCGGCCAGCGACCATCCCGGCGGTCGACGCAGAGAGCACTCCAGCCACGATCAGGAAGGCGGATCCGATGACGCCCCCGCACAACTATCTCGCGGTGATCAAGGTCGTCGGCATCGGTGGCGGCGGCGTCAACGCCGTGAACCGCATGATCGAGGTCGGGCTCAAGGGCGTCGAGTTCATCGCGGTGAACACCGACGCGCAGGCCCTGCTGATGTCCGATGCCGACGTGAAGCTCGACATCGGTCGGGAGCTCACCCGCGGCCTGGGCGCGGGTGCCGCGCCGGAGGTCGGTCACAAGGCGGCCGAGGACCACGCCGAGGAGATCGAAGAGGTCCTCAAGGGCGCCGACATGGTGTTCGTGACCGCGGGCGAAGGCGGTGGCACCGGTACCGGTGGCGCACCGGTCGTCGCTTCGATCGCGCGCAAGCTCGGCGCGCTGACCATCGGTGTGGTCACGCGGCCGTTCACCTTCGAGGGCAAGCGCCGCGCGGCCCAGGCGGAGCAGGGCATCAAGGAGCTCCGCGACTGCTGCGACACGCTGATCGTCATCCCGAACGACCGGCTGCTGCAGCTCGGAGACATCGGCGTGAGCCTGATGGACGCCTTCCGCTCCGCCGACGAGGTGCTGCTCTCCGGTGTCCAGGGCATCACCGACCTGATCACCACGCCCGGTCTGATCAACCTCGACTTCGCCGACGTCAAGAGCGTCATGTCCGGTGCGGGCAGCGCGCTGATGGGCATCGGTTCGGCCGCCGGTGAGGGCAGAGCCGTGCAGGCCGCGCAGAAGGCGATCAACTCGCCGCTGCTGGAAGCGTCCATGGAGGGCGCGCACGGCGTCCTGCTGGCCATAGCGGGTGGTTCCGACCTCGGTCTGTTCGAGATCAACGAGTCGGCATCGCTGGTCCAGGAGTCCGCGCACCCCGAGGCCAACATCATCTTCGGTACGGTCATCGACGACTCGCTCGGCGACGAGGTGCGGGTGACGGTGATCGCCGCGGGCTTCGACTCCGGCACGCCGACGCACAAGAAGCTCGAGCCGACCAAGGTCGGCGGCCGCACCGAGGACGCCGAACCGGTGGCGAGCACCGAGAAGCCGGCCCAGCCGCAGGTCGTCGAGAGCCGGGTGGAGACCGCTCCGGCGCCCGCGCCGACCCCGCAGCCGGAGCAGCCGGTCGCCGCGCCGGAACCGCCGCAGCAGGTCGCGCAGCCGACCCAGCCCGCTCAGCCGGTCGAGCAGGCTCCGCAGCCCGCGCAGCCGGTCCAGCAGCAGCCGGAAACCCCGGCGCAGGCCGAGCCGGAGCCGGTGCGCCAGCGCCCGGACATCGGCCAGCGGTCCGGGCTGTTCGGCAGCGACGGTTCCTCGACGGCCCAGCAGGGCGTCACGGTGCCGACGACGCGGGGCACGAGCGGTTTCCCGACGCACGGCGGCACTTCGACGCGGTCCGGTGCCGGGCTGGGCAACCGCGCCGTGCCGGTGAACGACGACAGCGACGACGACGTCGACATACCGCCGTTCATGCGCCGATGAGCGCACCTCCGGTCCAGCCGAAACGCCGGACCGGAGTGGACGCACCGTCAGAGGTGGCGGCGCATGGGCGAGAATCGACACCGGGAGCACTTCGCTCCCGGTGTCGACTCATGTTTAGGGGAGGCTGAGCAGCAGTGCGGATCCGGCGCGTGATCACCACGCGGGAGGGCGGCAGTTCCAAGCCGCCGTTCGATTCGTTCAACCTCGGGGGTCGCGTCGGCGACGACCCGGCGGCGCTGGCCGCGAACCAGCGCAAGCTGGCCGACGGCATCGGCCTGCCCGAGGACCGCCTGGTGTGGATGGAGCAGATCCACGGCCGCACCGCGACCGTCGTCGACGGCCCGCGGTCCGAGCCGGTGGAGGCCACCGACGCGTTGGTGACAGCTGAGCCGAACCTGGCGCTCGCGGTGCTCACCGCGGACTGCGTGCCGGTGCTGCTCGGCGACCCGGAGACCGGTGTCGTCTCGGCGGTGCACGCCGGACGGGTCGGCGCGCGCGTCGGAGTCGTCGTGGCGGCGCTCAAAGCGATGCAGCAGGCGGGCGCCGAGCTCGGTCGCATCGAGGCGCTGCTCGGACCTGCCGCCTGCGGCGAGTGCTACGAGGTGCCCGCCGCCATGCAGGCCGACGTGGAGGAGCACCTGCCCGGCAGCGCGTGCAAGACCCGCAAGGGCACGCCGGGGCTCGACCTGCGCGCCGGGCTCTGGGAGCAGCTGGCCGCGGCCGGCATCGCCAAGATCGGCGTGGATCCGCGCTGCACGATGGAGTCGCCGGAGCTGTTCAGCCACCGCCGCGACGACGGGCGCACCGGGCGGTTCGCCGCGGTGATCTGGGCCGAGCCGGAGGACGCCGAGTGAGCGAGGAACTGCGTCGGCAGGAACTGGCGGAATCGCTGCGCGAGGTGCGCGACCGGGTCGACCGGGCGTGCCTGGCCGCCGGACGTCAGCCGCAGGAGGTCGAGCTCCTGGCCGTGACGAAGACGTTCCCGGCCTCGGACGCGGCGCTGCTGGCCGATCTGGGGCTCGTCGAGTTCGCCGAGAACCGCGAGCAGGAAGCGCGCGGCAAGGTCGCCGAGTTCGACGAGCTGCGCCCGTCCGCGGCGGTGCGCTGGCACATGGTCGGCCAGTTGCAGCGGAACAAGGCGCGAGCCGTGGTCCGCTGGGCCGACGTGGTCGAGTCGGTGGACAGCGCGCGCCTGGTCGAGGCGTTGAGCCGGGCGACCTCGAACGCCATCGAGGCGGGTGATCGAACACACCCGCTGGACGTGTTGTTGCAGGTCAGCCTGGACGAGTCGGAGGGGCGCGGGGGTTGCCGACCCGACGAGGTCCCGGAGCTGGCAGATATGATCACTCTGACGAGTGATCTTCGACTGCGCGGTGTGATGGCGGTCGCCCCCCTGGGTGGCGATCCGGATGTGGCCTTTGACACACTTTCCAAGATCTCCGAGCGGTTGCGGGGAGATCACCCCGAAGCTGTCGAGGTGTCGGCGGGGATGTCCGGCGACCTGGAAAGTGCGGTTGCCCACGGCTCGACCCGGGTGCGTGTCGGAACCGCGTTGCTCGGCGGGCGGCGGTTAACCTCGCCGTAGCCGCAGGATCGGGGGGTCGGACGGCCGCCTCGTGCTCGGTGCTAGGAGTCGCAAGAGGAAGGGCATGCCGATGAGCGCTTTGCACAAGTTGAAGGCCTACTTCGGCATGGTTCCGGCCGACGAGGTCGACGAGTACGACGACGAGGTCGGCTATCGCGACCGGTACGCCGAGTCCGATCGCGACACCTACGACGGCCCCGCCGAGCGGGGCGCACGACGTCGTGTCGGCACCCGCGGCGGATACCAGTCGGAGCCCGATGCCGAGCCGGACTTCATCGAGGAGTTCCGGGAACCGGCACCGCGCCCGCGGCGGCAGTGGTCGGCGGAAGCGCCGCCGCGCAGCTCGCTGCCCAGCCAGTCGCGGGAGAACGTCTCCCAGCTTCGGGCAGTCACCGACACCGGTTCGCTGTTCAACTTGAGCAAGATCACAACCCTGCACCCTCGCAGCTACAGCGAGGCCCGTACGATCGGCGAGCAGTACCGGGACGGCACGCCGGTGATCATGAACCTGACCGAGATGGAGGAGGCCGACGCGAAGCGCCTGGTCGACTTCGCCGCTGGGTTGGCGTTCGCCCTCCGGGGCTCGATCGAGAAGGTCACCAACCGCGTGTTCTTGCTCTCACCGCCCAACGTGGACGTTGCGGCCGAGGACAAGAGGCGGCTCGCCGAGGGTGCCTTTTTCAACTACGGGTGAGTGGTGGCACAGTTGAGGCGTGAATCCGGTGCAGATCGTCCTGTTTTACGTTCTGTTCTTCTTCTGGCTCCTGCTCACGGCCCGTATCGTGATCGAACTCGTTCGAGTGTTCGCTCGCGATTGGCGGCCCGTTGGGGGGGTTGCAATCGCGTTGGAGAGCATCTACACAGTGACCGACCCACCCGTAAAGTTGGTGCGTCGGGTGATTCCGACGGTCCGGATCGGCGGCGTCGGACTGGACCTATCGATTATGGTGCTGCTGCTGGTCGTGTTCATACTGATGCGACTGGTGCAGCCCGGGTGACGGGGAACCCGGGCTACCCGCAGCCGAGGAGTGCGTGAGGTGATCTTGTGGGCCTGACCCCCGCCGACGTGCATAACGTCGCGTTCAGCAAACCTCCGATCGGTAAGCGGGGCTACAACGAGGACGAGGTGGATGCATTCCTCGACCTGGTTGAAGCCGAGCTTGCCCGGCTGGTGGAGGAGAACAACGACCTGCGCGGCCAGGTCGAGCAGCTGGAGTCCCAGCTGCAGACCGCGCAGGTCGACTTGGACGACGCCCGCAGCCAGGCGGCGTCCGCTTCCTCGACCCCGGCCGCACCGACGGAGGAACCGCGCCGGCTCACCCCGGTTCCGGCGCCGTCCGCTGCCGAGCAGACCTCGCCCGGCGGTGACCACCACGTGCAGGCCGCCAAGGTGCTGGGCCTGGCGCAGGAGATGGCCGACCGGCTGACCGGTGAGGCCAAGGCCGAGGCCGACGGCATGCTGGCCGAAGCGCGGACGAAGTCCGAGCAGCTGCTTTCCGAAGCGCGCTCGAAGTCCGACAGCATGGTCAACGAGTCCCGGACCCGTGCCGAGACGATGCTCAACGACGCCCGGACCCGGGCCGAGACGTTGGAGCGGCAGGCTCGCGAGAAGGCCGCCAACCTGGAGCGCGACGCGCAGCGCAAGCACGCCGAGGTGATGGGCAACATCACGTCGGAGAAGAACGCCCTCGAGAAGAAGATCGAAACCCTGCGCACGTTCGAGCGCGAGTACCGCACTCGACTGCAGACGTACCTGGAGTCGCAGCTCCGCGAACTGCAGGACCGGGGTTCGGCCGCGCCGGCCGAGAGCGGCAGCAGCCGTTCGGGCCAGCAGGCCAGCTACAGCTTCGGCGCACGTGCCGCCGAGGCCGGCTGACGGAACTGTCCGCATCAGCGGCGACGGGTGGCGCGCCCGTCGCCGCTGGTATGCGTCCGGGGCCGTGTCGCGAGAGGTGTGAGGTCGCGTGCTGTTGGTCGTGCTCCTGCTGGTCCTGCTGGCCGCTGGTGTGCTGGTCGGCGCCGTCCTCGGCGGCGAGGCCGAACTGGCGTGGCTGTCGGTGCTGGCGAGCGCGGTCGCGGTCGGCCTGCTGGTGGCGGACCGGGTGCGGCGGCGCCGGGCGGCGGCCAAGCAGGAGACGGCCGAACCGCCGTTCGCCGACGTCGGCGAGGAGCCGGCGGAGGAGCGCAGCAACGCCTCCGAGGTCGCGCGACCGGACGCCCAGGTCCTGGTGATCGACGAGCGGCCGCGCTACCACGTCCGCACCTGCGAGTGGATCGGTTCCCGCAAGACCATCGAGCTGACCTTGCGCGAAGCCCGCGAACTGGGCTTCACGCCCTGCGCCCTCTGCGCCCCCAACGCCACGATCGCCGCCGAGGTCCGCCGCTCGTGAGTACAGGTTCCGGACTCGTTTTGCGTGGCGGTGCGGGTGGCGGAACCTCAGACGTTCCCTGGTCTGCGGGTGCCCTGACTTATGTATGACCAATACACGGCGTCAGGGCCGTCCTCGCCAGGAAACGTCTGAGAACCCGCGGCGGTGCAAGCGTCGTAGGTGGGCTTGAAAGCGCCTCACGGCGCTTGACGGTCGGACCGGTGAAAACCGGTGGCGGGGGACCGGTACGCTGGAACGACCAGGCGATGATCCGGCCATCACCGGGGAGCCTCCGGAAGAACGGGTGCCCGTGGCACCTCAGTAGAACCGGACGGGTCCAGCCCGTCACAGCTGGCAACGAGTGGTCGTCGACGTTCGTCGGCGGCAAGCGGGGTGGTACCGCGGATCTCGTGCGGAGCACGCGCACGAGGTGTCGTCCCCGTGTGGGCACCGAACCATCGGTGACCGTGCGGCGGCAACGACACACACCGCGAGGAGCGCATCCGCGATGTCATATCCCAAGGTTCAGTTCGGCGACGCCGGTGAGCGCGGCGTGGCTGCCCAGCCCGCGTTCCCGGCCATCGAGCGCCAGGTGCTGGATTTCTGGGCGAGCGACGACACCTTCCGGGCCTCGGTGGAGGCCCGCGAGGCCGGGACCAACGGTGCCAACGAGTTCGTCTTCTACGACGGCCCGCCGTTCGCCAACGGCCTGCCGCACTACGGGCACCTGCTGACCGGCTACGTCAAGGACGTGGTGCCGCGCTACCAGACGATGCGCGGTCGCCGCGTCGAGCGCCGGTTCGGCTGGGACTGCCACGGCCTGCCCGCCGAGGTGGAGGCGGAGAAGCAGCTCGGCATCTCCTCGAAGTCCGAGATCGAGAGCATGGGCGTGGCCCAGTTCAACGACGCCTGCCGCACCTCCGTGCTGCGCTACACCGCGGAGTGGGAGGACTACGTCACCCGGCAGGCGCGGTGGGTGGACTTCGACAACGACTACAAGACGCTCGACCTGGACTACATGGAAAGCGTCATGTGGGCCTTCAAGACCCTGTGGGACAAGGGTCTGGTCTACGAGGGCTTCCGGGTGCTCTGGTACTGCTGGCGCTGCGAGACGCCGCTGTCCAACACCGAGACCAAGATGGACGACGTCTACCGCCAGCGGCAGGACCCGGCGGTGACGATCGGCCTGCGGCTCCAGGCCCCCGGCAAGGCCTACGACGGCGCGCTGGCCCTGGCGTGGACGACCACGCCGTGGACCCTGCCGTCCAACCTCGCCGCCGCGGTGCACCCCGAGGTCGACTACGTGCTCGTCGCACCGGCCAACAGCTCGGAGCGCTACGTGCTGGCCGAGGCCCGGTTGAGCGCCTACGCGCGGGAGCTCGGCGAGGACGTCGCCGAGCACGTCGTGGAGCGGTTCAAGGGCAGCGACCTGCTGGGCACGAAGTACCAGCCGCCGTTCGACTTCTTCGTCGGCCGGGAGAACGCCCACCAGGTGCTCGCCGCCGACTACGTGACCACCGACGACGGCACCGGGCTGGTGCACATCGCGCCCGCCTTCGGTGAGGACGACAAGGTCGTCACCGACGCCGCGGGCATCGAGCCGGTGGTCCCGGTCGACGCGCACGGCAAGTTCACCGCCGAGGTGCCGCCGTACCAGGGCCTGCAGGTCTTCGAGGCCAACAAGCAGATCGCCCGCGACCTCAAGGACCGCGGCCTGCTGCTGCGGCACGAGACCTACGACCACCCGTACCCGCACTGCTGGCGCTGCGACAACGCGCTGATCCAGCGGGCGGTGTCGTCCTGGTTCGTGGCGGTCAGCAAGTTCAAGGACCGGATGGTCGAGCTCAACCAGCAGATCAACTGGGTGCCGGGGCACATCCGGGACGGCCAGTTCGGCAAGTGGCTGGAGAACGCCCGCGACTGGAACATCTCGCGCAACCGGTACTGGGGCTCGCCGATCCCGGTGTGGGTCTCCGACGACCCGAACTACCCGCGCACCGACGTCTACGGCTCGCTGGACGAGCTGGAGCGCGACTTCGGCGTGCGGCCGAAGGACCTGCACCGCCCGGAGATCGACGACCTGACCCGGCCCAACCCGGACGATCCGACCGGCAAGTCCACCATGCGCCGGGTGCCGGAGGTGCTGGACTGCTGGTTCGAGTCCGGCTCGATGCCGTTCGCGCAGGTGCACTACCCGTTCGAGAACTCCGGGTGGTTCGAGCACCACTACCCGGGCGACTTCATCGTCGAGTACAACGGGCAGACCCGCGGTTGGTTCTACCTGCTGCACGTGCTGGCGACGGCGCTGTTCGACCGGCCGGCGTTCACCAACGTGGTGGCGCACGGCATCGTGCTGGGCGACGACAAGCAGAAGATGTCGAAGTCCAAGCGCAACTACCCGGACGTCAACGAGGTCTTCGACCGCGACGGCTCGGACGCGATGCGCTGGTTCCTGATGGCCAGCCCGATCCTGCGCGGCGGCGACCTGGTGGTCACCGAGCAGGGCATCCGGGACGCGGTGCGCCAGGCGGTGCTGCCGCTGTGGAACTCCTGGTACTTCCTGGCGCTGTACGCCAACGCCGAGGGCGTCACCGGTCAGTCCAGGGTGGACAGCCAGCACGTGCTGGACCGCTACGTCCTGGCCAAGACCCACGAGCTGGTCGGCGACGTGCAGGCCGCGATGGATTCCTTGGACCTGGCCGGTGCGTGCAACACCGTCCGGGACTTCCTGGAGGTCCTGACCAACTGGTACGTGCGGCGCTCCCGCGACCGCTTCTGGGCCGGTGACCGCGACGCCATCGACACCCTGCACACCGTGCTGGAGGTGACCAGCCGGGTGGTGGCGCCGATGCTGCCGCTGACCGCGGAGGCGGTGTGGCGCGGCCTGACCGGTGGCCGCTCGGTGCACCTGACCGACTGGCCGCTGGTCGACGAGCTGCCCGCGGACGCGGCGCTGGTCACCGCGATGGACCAGGTCCGCCAGGTGTGCTCCTCGGCGTCGGCGCTGCGCAAGGCCAACAAGCTGCGCGTGCGGCTGCCGCTGGCCAAGCTCGTGGTCGCCACCGAGCAGGCGGAGGCCCTGCGGCCGTTCGCCGACCTGATCCGCGACGAGATCAACGTCAAGGAGCTGGAGCTGACCACCGACGTGGCCGCGCACGGCCACTTCGAGATCGCGGTGAACGCGCGGGCGGCCGGTCCGCGCCTGGGCCGCGACGTGCAGAAGGTCATCAAGGCGGTGAAGTCGGGCGAGTGGAGCCGCACCCCGGGTGGTGCGGTGGTCGCGGCCGGGATCGAGTTGCAGGACAACGAGTTCAGCGAGCAGCTGGTGTCCACCGACTCCGGTGCGGCTTCGGCGCTGCCCGCGGGCCTGGGCCTGGTCGTGCTGGACACCGAGGTGACCCCGGAGCTGGCGGCCGAGGGCGTGGCCCGCGACGCGGTCCGCGTCGTCCAGCAGGCCCGCAAGGATGCCGACTTCGAGGTCTCCGACCGGATCACGGTGACCGTTTCGGCGCCGGCGGAGGTGCTGTCGGCGGTGGCGGCGCACCGCGAGTTCATCGCCGCCGAGACCCTCGCCGACGCGGTCGAGCCCGGTGAGGTGGCCGATGGCTTCACCGGCTCGGTCGGTGACGGCACCGAGATCAAGGTGTCCGTCACCCGCGTCTGACCTGCGGTGTTCGGGTGGCGCCGGTTCGTCCGTCAACCCGTCGGTGGGTCGGGGGGATACGGTCTGGTCGGGATGCGGGAGCGGATCGAGCTGCTCGGCGGTGAGTTCCACACACGAGGTCGATGGCGGCGGTCACCGCC
>NZ_JBEOVY010000171.1:0-16011 GCF_040295745.1 Saccharopolyspora sp. NPDC002686 | reverse complement strand
GGCGAGGACCTCAACGGCGAACAACGTCTTGCCGCTGCCGGTCGTGCCGGTCACGAGCGTGGACCGCTCAGCGGGAAGCCCGCCCAGCGCGACCTGGTCGAAGCCGCTGATACCGGTGGTGATCCGCTCGATCTCGTCGCTGCCGGTCACGGGTCACCGCCTTTCCGAAGGCAACGCGTCCGCCTCCGGGAGGCCGAGGGCCGCGGCGGCGCGGCTGTGATCGGACAGATCCCCGATCACCCGCCTTTGCGGCAGCGGTGCGAGCCTGACCACCGTGGGCGTGGCCAGGATTCGTTCCTCCGCCGCCACGTCCGGGCGTTCGGCGGCGTCGATGACCTCGAGTTCGTAGCGACCGGGAACCATGGACTCACACAGCAACCGCAGGTTCGCCACCGCAGCCTGGGACCGCTCCGTCTGCCCCGCCACGTACAACCTGAATGAGTACATAGTCACCCGAACAAGCACGTCCGCCCCACACCGAACCCCCAACCGGGCTGCACCCCGTTTGTACCCTCGAGCGGTCCACCTTGCCCGTCCACGATGCGGCCCGGTTACGGCTCTGCAGGCCTTCGCCCGCGTCCTCGCGCAGACCAGGTAACACCGCAGCGAACGGATGTAAATGCCCGGTGCACTGAGCTGCGCGGGAACCTCGACGTCCCTAGCCTGATCCCTTGGAACGCCGAGCCCCAGGAGAAGATCTGTGGTGGGAGCGTCTGTGACCGCAACTCGGCCGAGCATCGTTGCACCGGGTCGCGGTCCCACTGCTTGAGGCGGTCACGGCGCCGCACGGCCCGGACCGCTATCTCGAGCTGACTCGCTTGTGGCGGAACAGACCTGGTATTGGTCGCCCGTAACCGTGAGCGACTGCAAGTTCTCGCCGAACGCCTCCAGCGTGAACACAACATCGAGGTCCAAGTCGCTGCGGCCGACCTGAGCAACCCGGACGATATCGTCGAGATCGCGCAAAAAATCGGAAACCAATGGCCACTGGACCTTCTGATCAACAATGCCAGTATCGGATCAGTGGGGCTCTTCCACCGCCAGCCAGTGGCCGCCGAGACCGCCCAGATCGAGCTCAACGTCGTAGCCCTGGTCCAACTCACTCATGCGGTTGTTCCCCACATGGTAGCGGCGGGGCACGGCACAATCATGAATCTGTCGTCGCTCTCCGCGTTGCCGCCCTCCCCGTGCAGTGCGATCTACGGAGCGACAAAAGCTTTTGTGACCAGCTTTTCGGAATCTCTCCACACCGAGCTCAGCGATACGGGCGTAACTGTCACGGCGGTGATGCCCGGTGCCGTCCGCACAGAATTTCAACAGCGGGTCGGCGAGCACGCTTTCGACAAAGTGCCCGAGCGTGCCTGGATGAGTGCGGACGCGGTAGCGGTGAGCGCATTGAGCGCCGCCGCCCGCGGCGACGCCCTCCACATACCCGGACGCAAATACCAAGCCGTGGCTGCGGCAGCCCACCTGATGCCCCGCGCACTACTGCGCACACTTGCTCGCCGCACAGCGCCTGGCCAGACCAGCATCTGACTCCGGCGTCACCCTATGGATGAGCCGCTGCATTTCCGAAAAATAGGTAAGCACACCTATTCTGCTGTAGAGATTTCGCCGGGGAGCGTCGGGATGATCAAGTCCTGATCGACCACGTCGCCACGAGGAGTTTGGGCTTGACCCGGTAAGATGGAGCGCGAAGGCGTCGTCTCGATCGATCGCGACAAGCAGATTTCCGAACTGGTCACGGCGAGTCGCTGATCTGCGGACGGCTGCGCCGCAAGCAGCGGAACGACACCACGACACCGGTGGCGGCACACTCGTAAACGAAATCACGATCACCTGCATTTCATTGACGACTGATCGGGCCAGTTCGGCACGGCTTTCCCCGCTGACGTCGGCTGCCATGTTGCGTTGGTTGCGTGCGGATTCGCCGAGGTCATTGGGGCATAACCATTTCCAGTACATTGTGAGCACGGGTATCCACAGTGTCGGTTGAAACCGTGGACACCCGTGACTGGTTCCGGAGCTCAGACTCGCTGCGTCGGCGGTTGTCGGTGGGGGCGGCGAGCGGGATCTTGTGCGTCAGCTTGTCTCCCTCGACGTCGAGGTCGGGCACGAGGCGGTCCAGCCACCCGGGGATCCACCATGCCTTTTCTTTCACGAGTGCCATCGTGGCCGGGATGAATGTCATGCGGATGACGAATGCGTCGATGACGATACCCAGCGCCAGCGCGAAGCCCAGCTGCACGATCATGGGCTGAGCGTTGAAGATGAACCCGGCGAAGAGGCGCGAACGCACACCAACCAGGCGCCCTCACCGCCGACCCGCACTCGAGCTACCGCCTGCCAGGCACAGCACCGCAGGCTCGAACAAGGTGGGGATTTGGTTCAGGTCCGTCCTCGGACACTCTCTTACCCCACGGGTTTTCTGACTCGGAGGCTAGCACTCCTCACTTCTGGTAGCGGCGTTCTTTCTTCTGACGCTCGACGGTGGAGTCCGTCTCGAACGCGGAAGGGTTCTCGCCGGGCGAGGCGATCAGCTCGGGAGCTGGACAGCCTGGTATCCGCCTGAGATGCCGGCCCGCATGACCGCACACGATCTCCAGTCCTACACGGCGGAGATGGTCACCAACTTCTTCCCCCGCCTCATCGTCGGGTGGTTCCCCGCGTTGCTGACGGAGCAGGCCGGGTAAAGCATCGCGAAGATGATCCTCGCGAACGTACACGGTGCGGGGCACCGGACTCGGCCGCGGTAGAGCGGCCTTGTAGCCGTGGCGGCAGCGATACCCGGCACGACCATGCACCCAGTGCGCATCCATCCGACGGTCGCACTCCCCACACACCACCAGATCAGCCAACTCGTACGTGCGAGCCTCGCCGTCCTTGGTCGCCCGGACCGCACGGATCCGTTGCACGTCGAGGAACGTGGACCCTTCGACCAACGCCGGATGCGACCGCTCCTCGGACACTTCCCACTCCTGCACCGCATTCCGCCGCACTACCCCTGAGCCTCGGACACCTGCGCGTCCCCCGGCGCCGTGGCCCTTCGTGGAGTGCCGGTTTCAGACCTGCCGGCCCGTGTAGCGCGGATTCTCCAAAATCAGCGCAATAGTGCGGGCAATCCACCCCTTACCCGGGCGATGTGTGTTCCGAGCCTGGTCCACATCGGCCGGACACGGCACGCCACGCCCATTGAGCTCCCGCGCCAACGACGCCACCGACCGACCACGCGCCCGCTCGGCGAACATCCACCGTACCCACGCCGCCGTTGCCCGGGTCCGGCTCCAGCACGTGCACACACGGAGATCATTCCTTTGAGTTCCCGATCAATTGTCCGAATACCGTGGTGTGGACCGCAATGTCTTTGATCGACGCGGGATCGACGTCGTACGGGTCTTCCGCCAGCACGGTGAAGCCAGGGGCTCTCACTAGGCGGGGAATGGGGTAACGCTGTCGCGCTGCTGGTCGAGCACGCGCCTCCTGGGCGCTGCGGCTTCTACGGTGGTTGGGTGCAGCTCCCTCGCCGGTTGATCCCGCGCCAAGCGAGAACCCGCCTACGTTCACAGCTCCAACACCACCTGCGGCTACGAGTCCGAACGAAGGGCTCCTGCAACTGTCCGCGGGACTGGACCCATCGAGCGGGCTCGAACTGGATCTGGCCAGCCGAGGAATCCGCACGAAAACTAACAATGTCTGTTACCTGCATCACTCATCTCGCCCGTAAGGAGCGTCGAGCATGGTGAGCGAGAGAAGTACGGACGACGCCTCGCACCGCAGACGCATGTCGAGAGTGGCGATGGCGAGTCTCATCGGCACGACCATCGAGTGGTACGACTTCTTCCTGTACGGCACGATGGCAGCCCTCGTCTTCAGCCAGCTGTTCTTCACCGACCTCGACGCCGCCACCGGGACCATCGCGTCCTTCGCCACCTTCGCCGCCGGTTTCCTGGCCCGCCCGATAGGCGGGATCGCATTCGGCTACTTCGGGGACCGGGTGGGGCGGAAGACTTCTCTGATCGCGTCGCTGAGCTTGATGGGTGTCTCCACCTTCCTGATCGGAATCCTGCCCAGCTACAACACGATCGGCGCGCTGGCCCCGGTGTTGTTGTCGATTCTGCGGATGCTGCAGGGCTTCGCGCTCGGCGGTGAATGGGCTGGTGCTGCGGCACTCGCGACCGAGCACGCCGATGAACGCAAGCGCGGCTTCTACGGCGGATGGGTGCAGCTCGGGTCGACCGCGGGCGGTGTCCTGTCCACCGCGACCGTCCTCGTGCTCACCACCGTGCTGGACAAGCAATCGTTCCTCACTTGGGGTTGGCGAACACCCTTCCTGTTCAGCGCGATCCTCGTCATCGTCGGCATGTTCATCCGGCTGAAGGTGGAAGAAACGCCGGTCTTCCAGCAGATGCAGCAGGAAGGGCGCAGCCGTCGGATCCCGCTGGCAGCGGTCTTGCAGCGGCAGTGGAAAACCGTGCTGCTCATCATCGGCATGCACCTGGGCAACACCACGATCGCTTTTCTCACGAGCGTGTTCCTGCTGTCGTACGGAACCCAGCAGATCGGCATGGAATCGAACGTGGTCCTGATGGCGAAGTTCATCTCGGGTCTACTGCTGATGACTCTGGTGTCAATGCCGGTGGCCGCGCTCGGCGACCGCATCGGGCGGCGGCCGGTGTACCTAGCCGGAACGATCGGGTTGATGGTCACGGCGTTCCCGACGTTCTGGCTGTTCGACACCGGGAGCTTCCCGCTGGCCCTGCTGGCCATCACCCTGATCAGCCTGGCGAACGTGTTGATGTACCAGACCCAGGGCGCGTTCTTCACCGAGATCTTCGATCCCGAGGTCCGCTGCACCGGCGCTGCACTCGGCGTCCAGATCGCCACCGTGATCGGCGGCGGCACCGCACCGATCATCGCGACCTCGATGCTCGCGCTCAGCGGTGGCCACTCGTGGTCGATCGCCTGCTACCTGATCGTCATCGGACTGATCTCCACCGCATGCACGCTGCTGGTCAAGGAAAGCCGGCCCCTATCGTCGAGACAGCGGCACGAGGTCGCCGCGGAAAGTGTGAGCTCACGATGACCAGTGCCGACATCATCTTCACCGGTGGCACAGTGCTCACAGCGGACCGGAAGCGGCCCACCGCCGAAGCGGTCGCGGTGGCCGGGGATCGGATCCTCGCGATCGGCACCACCGCGGAAGTGCTGGCCCACCAGGGACCGAAATCCCGCACGATCGATCTCCGCGGCGGCTGCCTGATGCCCGGATTCGTCGAGGCGCACGGTCATCCGGTCCTGGACGGGATAGTGCGCAGCGGCGCCATGATTGACATCCGGCCGGTCACCGCGCCCACCGCGGCGGACGTCCTGGACCGGATCAAACGCGAGCTGGTCTCGGACGACGACCGGGTCGCGCACTTCTTCGGCTGGGACCCCCTCCTGCAGGAAGGGCTGGTAACTCCCGAGAAGGCGTGGATGGACGAGATGGCGCCAGATCGTCCGTTCATCATCACGCACAACTCCGGGCATGCGGTGTACTTCAACACCGCGGCAGCGCGGGTGGCAGGTGTCTCGAGCGCGACCGAGGACCCAACCGGTGGCAGCTTCGGGCGGGACGGCGATGGCGAGTTGACCGGCGTCGCGTACGAGAGCGCGGGCTGGCGCCTTCGCGCACTGACCGCGCACCGTCCGGACGAACTGATTCCGGTGCTGGCCACCGAGTTCGCCGCACTTTCGGCGGCCGGGGTCACGACGATCTCCGACATCGGCTTCGACCCCGCCCACCGCCCCGCCTTCGACCAGGCAGCGCGCAACGGCGTGCTGACCGCCCGAGTGCGGATGTACGAGAAGGCCGGGCCTGCTCTGCGCAGTGAAGTTCCGCTGGACAACGGCGATGACCTCGTCAAGCAGATCGGCATCAAGATCTGGTGCGACGGCTCTCCCTGGGTCGGCAACATCGCCACCAGCTTCCCGTACCTCAACACCCCGCAGACGACGGCGATGGGCCTCGGCTGCGATCATCGCGGGCACCCCAACTACACGCCGGAGCAGCTGCGGGAGATCAGCGAGGCCTACTTCGCCGCCGGCTGGCAGTTGGCCTGCCACGTGCATGGCGACGAAGGCGTGGACATGGTGCTCGACGTGTGGGAGGAACTGCTGGGGCGCCAACCGCGTCCGGACCACCGACTGCGCTTGGAGCACTGCGGAACGATGACGGCCGAGCAGTACGCCCGAGCGGCCCGAATCGGCGCAACGTGCAGCCTGTTCGTCGACCACCTGCACTACTGGGGTGACGTGCTCGTCGACGGGCTGTTCGGTCCGGAGCGCGGCGCGCGGTGGGCCGCGGCCGGCTCCGCGGTGTGGGCCGGACTCCGCATCTCGCTGCACAACGATCCCCCGGTCACGCCGGAAGAACCTCTGCGCAACATCGCAGTAGCGACAACACGGCAATCCAGCAGCGGTAGGGTGCTGGCACCTGAGGAGCGACTCACCGTTGACCAGGCGATCCGGGCGCAGACCATCGATCCGGCCTGGCAGCTGTTCTGCGACGACCAGGTGGGCTCCCTCGAACCGGGCAAGTACGCCGACCTCGTCGTGTTGTCCGCCGATCCGCATCGGGTACCGCCCCGGGAGATCGCCGGATTGGAGGTCCGGGCGACCTTCCTCGGTGGACGCCAAGTGCACGGCGAAGTCTTGTGACAGCCAGCGGGCGGAGATGACAAAGCTCCGGAGAACCAGCGATTCTCCGGAGCTTCTCGCCGGACCCACGCCGACGTCGCAGGACCGGGAGGAGTCAGGTGATCGGCGTGGTGGTGCGCAGGTCGGTCGCGGTTATTCCGTGGCCGATCAGTGCTTCGGACACCTGGCTGGGGAGGTCGAGCACGGTGGCACCCGCTTCGGCGAGTGCTCGGGCTTTCGACTCGCCGCTGCCCTTGCTGCCGGTCACGATCGCTCCGGCGTGTCCCATCCGCCGTCCCGGTGGCGCGCTTCGCCCAGCGATGAAGGCAACCACCGGTTTTGTCATGGTGGTGATGTATTCGGCGGCTTCCTCTTCCATCGTCCCGCCGATCTCACCGACCAGCACCACCGCGCGAGTGCGCGGGTCGGTTTGAAGGGTCCGCAGCGCGTCGGTCGTGGTGGTGCCGAGGATCGGGTCTCCTCCGATGCCGATGAACGCCGACTGGCCGTATCCCGCCGAGACGAGGTTGAGCGCGAGCAGCGTGCCGAGGCTGCCGCTGCGCGAGATCACCCCGATGTCGCCGGGTTGGAAGATGTTCGCGGCGAAGCCGGGCATGATGCCGACGGCCGTCTCCCCTGGCAGCACCAGGCCCGCCGTGTTCGGGCCGAGCACCTGGGTGCCGTGCTCGGCGGCCTCGGCGAGCACCCGCATCACGTCCTGGTACGGGATGTGCTCGGTGAGGATGACCAGCTTGCGCACGCCTGCGTGGATCGCATCCAGCGCCGCGGCGCGTGCCCCCATCGGCGGCACGAACAGCACGCTTGCGGCTACCTCGTGTTGCGCGACCGCGTCGGAAACCGCGTCGTAGACCGGGATTCCGTTGACGTTCCGGCCACCCTTGCCGGGGCTGGCACCGGCGACGATCCGGGTGCCGGACTCGACCATCCGCTCGGACCAGAACGTGCCCTGCTTGCCGGTGATGCCTTGGACCAGCACGCCTTCGTGCTTGCGGACGAGCATCAGTTCATCACCTCGCGCTGTTCACCGGCCGCCGCGACCGCCGCGCGCACCGCGTCGTCCATCCTGTCGAAAGGGGTCGCTCCCAGGCGTTCCCGGACGAGCGCCACGGCCTCGTCCTCGCCGGTACCGTGGATGGTGAAGAACACCGGAATCCGGGGCTTGAGTTCTTCCCACGCCGCAACGACTCCTTCGGCCATGACGTCGGTGCGCGCGAACGCACCGCAGAAGTTGACCACGAGGCTGCGCACGCGGGGGTTGGACAGGACCAGGCGAAGCGCGGGAGTCGCCTTGGTGTAGGCGTCCCCGCCGATCTCCAGGAAGTTCGCCGCCCGCCCGCCGTAGTGCCGGACGGCATCCACTGTGGTCATGGTCAGACCGGCTCCGTTGGCCAGCACTCCGACGTCGCCGTCGAGCTCCATGTACTGCAGGCCGAGTTGCTTTCCCTCGCGCTCCAGGTCGGTGCCCGGGTCCTGCCCTGTCATCCCGAGTCCCGACAGCAGTTCGGCATGCCGCGGGATCGCTGCCGGGTCCAGCGAAACCTTGCTGTCCAGCGCGATGACGCGCCCGTCCGCGCCGACCGCGAGCGGGTTGATCTCGACCAGCGTCGCGTCGACGTCCCGGTAGAGCCGATATGCGGCCAGCAGCGTGGTCACCACCTGGTCCACGACCTCATCGGCCAGCCCCGGGACCGCGACAAGCCCGCGAACGGCCTCGGCGGTCAGCCCGACGCGGATGTCCACTGCCAGGGATCGGATCGCGCCCGGTTCGACTTCCTCGACGTCCATCCCGCCCTGGTCCGAGAACAGCACGAGCGGACCTTTGCTGTTCGGGTCGTTGAGGATGGCGGCGTACAGTTCGGACCGGATGTCGACGCATTCCTCGACGAGCAACTCGTGCACGACATGGCCGCCGATGTCCGCGCCGAGCAGGCGCTGCGCGACCTCTCCTGCTTCGGCTCCGCCTGCGGCGAAGTCGATTCCGCCGAGCTTGCCGCGTTTGCCGGTCGGTACCTGGCTTTTCAGCACCACCTTGCCGCCGATCGCGGCTGCGGCTCGTTGCGCTGCGGCCGGATCCGACACGAGCGCGCTGCGGGGTACCGCTACCCCGGCCTCGCCGACCAGCTGTTTTCCTTCGTATTCCAGCAGATCCATCGCTCACCGCCCGTGCTTCCGGAAGTATTCGCCCCACAACTGCTCTTCGTCCGGCTCCCGCGGCGGGATGGTGGTGGCCAACCGGGTGATGTTGAGGAAGTGCCGGTACGAAAGGTTCTCGCTGATGCTGTTGCCGGCCCACGTCCCTGCGCCCATCGTGAGGGTGAAGCCGAGACCGTTGTCGAACCCGCCGCCGGTGCCGAAGCAGTGGGCCTGGTTGACCAGCACGCGCGCCACCCGGAGCCGCTCAGCCACGTATCGCGCGTTCTGCTGGTCAGCGGTGTGGATGCCGCAAGAGTGCCCGGCTCCCTGGTGGTCCAGAAGGTGTTGGATCCGCTCCACGGCGACCGGCAGTTCCGCGTAGCGGTACACCGTGAGGACCACAGACAACTTCTCGCCGCTGAACGGGAATTCTGGACCGACACCGTCCTCTTCGACCATGAAGAACTCCGCTTTCCGAGCCCCTGGAGCATCCAGCCCGGCCAACGCGGCGATCTTCTCGGGCGCCTGCGCCGTGACCGCGGGGCTGAGTTTGCCGCCGGGCCACATCACGGCTTCCAATCTGGCCTTTTCCTCTGCCGTCAACAGGTAGCCGCCCTGCTCGCGCAGTGCGGCGATGGCTTCGTCGTAGACGGCGTCGTGGATGTGCACGGAATTCTCGGACGAGCAGCTCGTCGCATAGTCGAAAGTCTTGCTGCGCTTGATCTTCTCGGCCGCGTCGGCGACATCGGCATCGGAGTGCACCAGCACCGGCGCGTTGCCCGCACCCACCCCGATCGCAGGCGTGCCGCTGCTGTACGCCTGCCGCACGTTTCGCTGCGAGCCGGTGACGACCACGAAGTCCGTCTGGCGCATCAGTTCGTAGGTCTTGTCCTTGTCCGGGACTTCGATGAACTGCACCAGATCGCGCGGCGCACCGATCCTGTCGAACTCGGCGTGGATGTAGTCCACCAGCAATCGACAGGTGCTCGCGCCTTTCGGCGATGGGGAAAGGATGACGGCATTGCGGCCCTTCATCACCATCATCGTCTTGTTGGCCGGGGTCGCCGCCGGGTTGGTGGACGGGCAGATCGCGGCGACGACGCCGACCGGCTTGGCGTATTCGGTGATGCCCTTGTCCGGGTCGCGATCGATCACCCCGACCGACGGTGCGCCGGTGAGGTCCCGCAGCGTACCGATCGTTTTGCGCTGGTTCTTGGCGATCTTGTCCTCGACACGACCCAGCCCGGTGTCGGCGACGGCGAGCTCGGCCAGCTGCCGGGCCCGTTCGGGCTGGTAGATCGCCCACGCCACGGCGGCGACGACATCGTCGACCCGCCCCTGGTCGTAGGTTTCGAAGGTGCGCTGCGCGGTTCGGGCTCGCGCAACCACTTCCGCGATGGCGTCGTGGACGGACGACGAACTCTCGGACATGTCGGTGTCCTCCCTGGTGGTGCGTCAGCGAACGCAGCCATGCCGGGTCGACGACGGCGCCGATCGGCACTTTCACAATATGAGAGCCGATGCCAACTGAACGTACGAGCCAGACGGAACAGAGTCAACGGGCCCACCGCCGTCTCGGCGATGTGACCGTTGACACAGCTCCGGCCCATCGATACCGTAATGCGGCATTCCATTCCAATTATTGGAATAGCGCTTTCGGCGCCATCGAAGTACGCGACCCCGGCTCCAGGCCCTGAACCCCGGTGCAGCCCGAGCCGGCAAAGCGCGTTCCCGAGCTGGACCTCATGCGCCGACCTCGCGTCGGCCGTCCCGTCGTACCCACGCCAGTCAAGGCGGTGTGATCAGTGGACTCCAAAGCCCGTTCCCGTCCGAAGTCCGTGCCCGCGCCGCCCACCGACCCCGGCCCGGTGGGCATGATCCGCACCCGCGTGCGCGGCCGAATCCTCCTGCTGCTGTGCGCGATGTACTTCCTCACCTACATCGACCGCGTCAACATCTCCACGGCCGCCCCGTTCATCCAGCACGACCTCGGCCTGTCGCACACCCAGCTGGGATTCGTGCTCTCGGCCTTCGCCGTGCCGTACGCGTTCTTCCAGGCGTTCGGTGGCTACCTGGCGGACCGCTTCGGACCGCGCGTCGTGCTCGGCGCCGCGGGTCTGGTGTGGGCGGTGTCCACCGTGCTCACCGGTTTCGCCGCCGGACTGGTCAGCCTTTTCGCCGCGCGCCTGGCGCTGGGTTTCGGCGAGGGCGCCTCGTTCCCCTCCGCGACGCACGCGATGACGAAATGGTTGCCGCCCCACCGCCGCGCGTACGGGCAGGGCATCACGCATGCGTTCTCCCGCATCGGCAACGCCATCGCGCCCACCGTCGTCGCCTTGATCATCGCTGTGCTGCACTGGCGAGCGTCGTTCTGGATCCTCGGCGCGGCCAGCGGAGTCTGGGTCGTCGTCTGGTGGCTGATGTACCGGAACCGGCCTGGTGACCATCCGAAGATCACCGAAGCCGAGCTCGCCGAACTCCCGCCCGAGCAACGGCGGGACGAACGGCCACCGGTGCCGTGGCGCGCACTGCTCAAGGCGATCCTGCCGGTAACCTTCGTGGACTTCTGCTACGGCTGGATGCTCTGGGTCTACCTGACGTGGATCCCCTCGTTCTTCGCCGGGAGCTACGGCCTGGAGCTGAAGAAGTTCGCCCTGTTCACCACCCTGGTGCTGATCGCAGGCGTGGTCGGTGACACCGCCGGCGGGTTGCTGTCCGACGCCCTGCTCAAGCGCACCGGTGAACTGCGGATCGCACGGAAGCTGGTGCTGTTCGTGGGCCTGCTCGGCTCGTTCATCTGCATCGTTCCGACGCTGCTGGTCAACGATCTCGTCCTGGTCACCAGCTTCCTGGCTCTGGCGTTCTTCTTCCTGGAGCTGACCAACCCGGTCCTGTGGTCCATCCCGATGGACATCGCACCGCACCACGCGGGGACCGCCGGCGGCCTGATGAACACCGGTTTCGGCCTGGCCGGCGTGGTCTCGCCGGTGATCTTCGGCTTCCTCGTCGACCAGACCGGCAGCTGGGTGGTGCCGTTCGCCGTGTCCGCCGGCCTGCTGGCCATCGGCTGCCTGGCCGCGCTGCGGCTGAACGTGAACGCGGCAGTGGGCGAACCCGGTGTCGTTCCCCACCAGCGCACCGGAGACTCAAAGATCATTTGATAACCCTGAACAACGGCCTTTGATGCCGATGCCAGCGCACCGATCTACGGTCTGAATCTGGACACGTTCTCGACGCCCAAAGGCATTGGAGCGCCGAACAGTCCTCGTTCGACCGACCGCGATTGCTTTCCACCCCCTGACCGGCGAGGAGGACGGCGTGCGTTACGGCTTCGCCATCGACCAGCGGACCTGCATCGGCTGCCACGCCTGCACCGTTGCGTGCAAGACCGAGCACGAAGTGCCGGTCGGCCAGTTCCGCACCTGGGTCAAGTACGTCGAGTCCGGCGAGTTCCCGGCCACTACCCGGGATTTCGGCGTGATGCGGTGCAACCACTGCACGGACGCGCCCTGCGTGCAGATCTGCCCGACGAAAGCGCTGTTCAAACGCGACGACGGGATCGTCGACTTCGACCGGGACCGCTGCATCGGTTGCAAGGGCTGCATGCAGGCCTGCCCGTACGACGCGATCTACATCGACGACGACACGCACACGGCCGCCAAGTGCAACTTCTGCGCCCACCGGGTCGATGAGGGGCTGGAGCCGGCGTGCGTCGTGGTGTGCCCGACCCACTCGATCTGGGTGGGTGATCTGGATGATCCCGGCAGCGGGATCGCCAAGCTCGTCAACGAGAATCCCGTCCAGGTGCGCGCGCCCGAGCAGAACACCGGGCCGAACGTCTTCTACCTCGGCGCCGACCGGGCCGTCCTGGATCCGCTGGCGGCGCCGACCGGCGAATCCTACATCTGGGCGCAGCCCGACGAACACCGCCGCGAGGCCTCGAAGGACCTGCCCGTCGACCCGGTCAGCCGGGCGCGCACCACGTTGAACACCGCGCACCCGCGGCCGTGGGGGTGGCGCGTGACCACCTACCTGTGGACCAAGGCGTTCGGCGCCGGTGCGCTGCTGGTCGCCGCGCTGGCGCGGTTCCTCGGCGTCGACCTCGGTTCGCTGGGGACGGTCGTGGCACCGGCGCTCGGCGTCGTGGGCGTGGCGGCCACCGGGGTTCTGCTGATCTGGGACTTGAAGCAGCCCAAGCGATTCCTGTACCTGCTGCTGAAACCCAATCCGACGTCGTGGCTGGTGTGGGGTGCGGTGGCGCTGGGGGTGTTCGCCGCCATCGCCGCTGCCTGGTTGTGCACCGGTGCGCTGGTCGAAGCAGGGGTCGTAACCGCAGGCACTGCCGACGCCGTGCTCGGACCGCTGGCCTGGGCCGCGGTACCGGCGGCGGCGCTGACCGCTGGGTACACCGGTTTCCTCTTCGGCCAGGCCGAAGGCCGCGACTTGTGGCAGTCGCCGCTGCTGTTCTGGCACCTCATCGTGCAGGCGGTGATGGTCGGCGCCGGTGCGCTGGTGCTCTTCGCGTTCGCCGCCCCGTCCGGCGCCGCGATCGCGCTCGTCGTCCGCGCCCTGGCCATCAGCGGCTTCCTGCACGTGGTGATGCTGCTGCTGGAGTACCTGGGCCGGCACCCGACCCGCAACTCCCAGGCCGCCGCGCACATGGTCACCCGCGGTCGTTATGCGCGCCTGTTCTGGGGCGGCGGAGTCGCGCCTGCCTCCCTCGCCGCGGTAGCGGCCGCGATCGGCTGGCAGGGCACGGCCGTGGTGCTTCCGGTGCTGGGCGGCGTCCTCGTCCAGGGCGCACTGCTGGCCTACGAGAGCGTGTTCGTGCGCGCCGCCCAAGACGTTCCGCTGTCCTGATTCCGGAGGGGAAACGCCCATGCACGACGAGCAACGAAGCCACGAACCGGTGCTGCCGGGCGCGCGGAACCACGAACACCTGCGCAACTTCCCCCCGGTGTCCACCTGGGACGACCACGTCGAGTACGACGCGAAGGCGCATCCGCGGAAAGTGCCCCACTCGTACACGCTGGTGCCCACGACCTGCTTCAACTGCGAGAGTGCCTGCGGCCTGCTCGCCTACGTCGACAAGGACGATCTGTCCATCAAGAAGCTGGAGGGCAATCCGGCGCATCCCGGCTCACGCGGCCGCAACTGCGCCAAGGGGCCGGCGACGATCAACCAGCTCAACGACCCGGAACGGATCCTGCACCCGCTCAAACGCAGCGGCGACCGCGGCGGCGGGCAGTGGCAGCGGGTCAGCTGGGACGAGGCGCTCGACGACATCGCCACCCGGATTCGCCAGGCAATCGTCGAGAACCGCCATGAAGAGGTGATGTACCACGTCGGGCGTCCCGGCGAGGACGGTTTCGCCGAGCGGTTCCTGAACGCCTGGGGCGTCGACGGGCACAACAGCCACACCAACATCTGCTCGTCCGGCGCGCGGTTCGGCATGACGCTGTGGGCCGGATACGACCGCCCGTCGCCGGACTACGCCAACGCCAACGTGATCCTGCTGCTGTCCTCGCACCTGGAAACCGGGCACTACTTCAACCCGCACGCCCAGCGGATCGTGGAGGGCAAGCAGGGCGGCGCGAAGCTGATCGTGCTCGATCCTCGGATGTCCAACACCGCGTCGCACGCCGACACCTGGCTGGCGCCGTGGCCGGGCAGCGAAGCCGCCATCCTGCTGGCGATCGCCTCGCACCTGCTGCGCACCCGCCAGATCGACGAGGCATTCCTACGACGCTGGTTCAACTGGAAAACCTACCTGCGCGAACTGCACCCCGACGCGCCGTCGGACTTCGGCACCTTCCTCGACCGCCTGGAGTCCGACTACGCCGACTACACCTTCGAGTTCGCCGCCCAGGAGGCGCGGGTCCCGGCCAACAAGATCGCCGAAGTGGCCGAGACGGTGGCCGCGTGCGGCGGCCGGCTGGCTTCACACGTCTGGCGTTCGGCGTGCGCCGGAAACCTCGGCGGCTGGCAGGTCGCCCGCGCGCTGTGGTTCGTACTCGCACTGACCGGCAGCATCGGCGCGAAGGGCGGCACGAGCCCCAACGGCTGGAACAAGCTCATCCCGCACGGGCCGGCGATGCCCGCGCCGCACGACCACTGGAACGAGCTGACCTGGCCGCGCGAATACCCGTTGTCCACCAACGAGATGTCCATCCTGCTGCCGCACTTCCTGGCCGAGGGCCGTGGTCGCCTGGAGGTGTACTTCTCCCGCGTCTACAACCCGATCTGGACCAACCCGGACGGCTTCACCTGGATGCAGCAGCTCACCGACCCGGACAAGGTCGGGCTGCACGTCGCGCTGACACCGACCTGGTCGGAGACCGCGGAGTTCGCCGACTACGTGCTGCCCATGGGCCACGGCGCGGAGCGCCACGACACGCACTCCTACGAAACCCACGCCGGCCGGTGGCTCGGTTTCCGCCAACCGGTGCGCCGGGTCGCGATGGACCGGCTCGGCCGCGACTACACCGACACCCGCGACACCAACCCCGGCGAGGTGTGGGAGGAGAACGAGTTCTGGTTCGAGCTGTCCTGGCGCATCGATCCGGACAACGCGCTGGGCATCCGCAAGCACTTCGAGTCGCCGTACCGGCCGGGCGAGAAGATCACCGTCGACGAGTACTACCGGTGGATGTTCGAGAACCAGGTTCCGGGACTGCCGGAGAAGGCCGCCGAGCAGGGATTGACGCCGCTGGAGTACATGCGCCGCTACGGCGTCGTGGAGATCGACCACGACGTCTACCGCCAGGACGAGCGGGAACTCACCGAGGCCGAGTTGAAGGGTGCGCAAGCCGACGCGGAAGGGGTGCTCCGGCGGCCGGTGACGCTGGATTCGGCGCCACCGGTGGTCGGCGAAGCCGGGTCCGTCGGCGTGCGACACGACGACGGATCGGTCACCGCCGGCTGGCTCACCCCGTCGCGCAAGCTCGAGGTGTACTCGACGCCGATGCGCGACTGGGGTTGGCCCGAGCACGCCACCCCGGGATACATCCGGTCCCACGTCGCCCAGAGCGAGGTCGACACCGCCGCCGGTGAACTCGTGCTGGTGCCTACCTTCCGGCTGCCGACGCTGATCCACACCCGGTCCGGGAACGCCAAGTACCTGAACGAGATCAGCAACACCCACCCGCTGTGGTTGAACTCCATCGATGCCGAGCGCCA
>NZ_JBEOVY010000170.1:0-16069 GCF_040295745.1 Saccharopolyspora sp. NPDC002686 | reverse complement strand
ACAGGAGCGGACGGCCTGTTCGCCTCGGGAGGTGAGGTGAACAGGCCGTTCGCTCCAGGTCGTCAGCGGTCGGTGGAGGTCCAGTTGTCGGGGTGGAGGCGGTCGGCCTGGGTTTCCCCGTCGAGGAGCGTTGCGTTGCGGTCGGCGGCGAGGATGCCGTCGACGTTCACGCCGCGTCCGGTGTACTGGCCGTCCGGGGCGTAGCGCCAGCGCAGGAGCACCCGCTGCCCCGGCTCAGCCGCGACGCTGCCGCGCACCTTCCACCAGCTGCGATGTCCCGATCCGGCCAGCTGCTGCTGCACGCCCTCCGGTGCTCCCGGGCCCGTGGCGCGCACCGGTACCGGCTGCCAGTTCTTTCCGTCCACACTGGACTCCAGCAGTAGCGGGTCGACCCCGTCGGCGTCCCGCTGGGTGTCCACGAACGCGCTGAACGAGACCTGCACCGGACCGCTGACGGGGCCGAGCGGGTCGGTGGTCACCGTGCCCGCGCGGTCGGTGAACCACGAATCCGAACCGAACTCCGGCCGCACCGCCAGTGCCTGCGCCATGCCCTGCGCCAGCTCCTGCCGGGCGGCGTTGTTCGAGCCCCAGTCCCGCGACGGGTGCACGCGGTTGGTGAGCAGCACCGCGACCGTTCGCGACAGCGGGTCGATCACCAGCGACGTTCCGGTGTAGCCGGTGTGCCCGGCGGTGTGCGGGGCGCTGAGCCCGGCCATGTACCAGCGCTGGTCGAGCTCGAAGCCCAAACCGTGCGCGTTGCCCGGGAAAGCGCCGTTGAAGTTGGTCAGCATCTTCGTCACGGCGTCCTCGGACAGGATGCGGTTTCCCTGGTAGGTGCCGCCGTTGAGCAGCGCCTGTCCCAGCGTCGCCAGGTCGTCGGCGGTGGAGAAGATCCCGGCCTGGCCTGCGACGCCGCCCAGCGACCAGGCGTTCTCGTCGTGGACCTGGCCGCGCACCATGCCGCGCGGCGGATCGGCCTGGAACTCCGTGGCCGCGATGCGGTGCAGTTCGGAGGCGGGCGGGTTGTAGCCGGTGTCGCGCATGCCCAGCGGCCCGGTGATCCGCTCGGCCACCACCCGGTCCAGCGGTTCGCCGGTGACGCGCTGCACCAGCACGCCGAGCGTGATCATGTTCGGGTCGGCGTAGGTGTAGTTGGTGCCCGGCGGGTGCTCCGGGGTCAGCTGCATGACCGACGGGATCCGCTGCTCCGGCGGCAACTTCCACAGCTGCACCTCGGCCTGCAGGCCCGAGGTGTGGGTGAGCAGCTGCTCGACGGTGATGCCCTGCTTGCCGTTGACGCCGAACTCGGGCAGGTAGTCCGCGACCGGTGCGCCCAGGTCCACCTCACCGGCGTCGACCAGCTGCAGCGCCGCGATCGAGGTGAACAGCTTGCTGATCGAGGCGGCGTCGAAGATCGTGTCGGTGCGCATCGGTTCTTGCTGGTCAGCGGGCAGTTCGGTGCCCTTGCCGTCGGCGTAGCGCAGCTCCTTCCCGACGGCGTCGCGACGCACCACCACGCCGTCGTGCACCAGCAGGCTCACCGCCCCCGCGTACATCGGGTGATCGCGGCCCGGGGTCTTCTCCGTCCACGCCGCGATCTGCTGCAACGCCGCGTCGATCGGGGCCGGATCGAGTCCGACGTCGGTGGGGGAGCCGTCGCGCAGCACGGTCGCGCTGGGGGCGAACTCGTGCTGCGGGCGGTCGAACCGGCCGTCCGCGTGGCTGGGCGATGCCGTTGCCGAGCCGGCCAGCGCGGTGACCGACAGCAGCGCCACGGCCGCCAGGATCGTCCTGCCCATCGCGTTCCCCCTCGAAACCAGTCTGCGGTGCGGGTGCGGAACTTCAGCGGTACAGCAGGAACGGGTCGCGTTGCCTTCGGAAGTCCTTGACCTCGTCCTGCCAGGAATCGACGATCTCGGCGACGTCAGCGCCGCGATCGATCATGCCGCGCAACCGGTCGGAACCGGACAGCTTGTCGATCATGTCGTCCGGCCGCCAGCCGAACACCTGCGGGTACAGGCGCCGCGCGGTGACGAGCATGGCCACCGCGATCTGGATCGGATCGACCTCGCCGAGGCGGTGGACCTGCACGCCGCCGCAGGTCGCGTTGGCGTGCTTGGAGAAGGTCGGCACGAAGTAGGTCTCGCGGAACCGCACCCCGGCCAGCCCGGCCTTGTTGAGCTCCTCCGCCCACCGCCAGTCGATGCCCGGCGCGCCGATGATCTCGAACGGCCTGGTGGTGCCGCGGCCCTCGGAGAGCACAGTGCCCTCGAACAGCCCGGTTCCGGGGTACAGCGCGGCGGTGTCCTGCGTCGGCATGTTCGGGCTGGGCGGCACCCACGGCAGCCCGGTGTTCGCGGTGCGTTCCTTCCAGCCCTCCACGCGCACAACGTTGAGCTGCGGCAGCGGTTCTGGCAAGTACGCGCGGTCGAACATCCTGGCCAGCTCGCCGACGGTCATCCCGTGCTGCTGCACGATCGGCAGCAACCCGACGCCGGAGGCGAACCGCGGGTCCAGCCGCGGCCCGGCGACCTGGGCGCCGATCGGGTTCGGCCGGTCCAGCACCAGGAACGAGGCCCCGATCTGCTGCGCGGCCTGCATCGCGGTGTACATCGTCCAGATGTAGGTGTAGAAGCGGGCGCCGACGTCGGCGATGTCGAAGACGACCTGCTCGACGCCCGCCTTGCGGAACATCCCGGCCAGCTTCGCCGCGTCGGCCCCGTACGCGTCGTACACCGGCAGACCGGTGCGCGGGTCGCGGTAGTCGCCCTCGGAACCGCCTGCCTGCGACGTGCCGCGGAAGCCGTGCTCGGGCCCGAACACCGCGGCGATGTCCACCGCACCGCTGGCGTGCATGACGTCGACGACGTGCTCCAACGACGACAGCACGCCGGTGGGGTTGGTCACCACGCCGATGCGCCGGCCCCGGACGTCCTCCCAGTTCCGGGCGGCGAGCACGTCCGCGCCGGTGCTGACCTCGAAGCCGAGGTCGGTGGACTGCTGCGGCGCGGCGCACGCGGAGCTCGACGCGAGCCCGACCGCGGGCACCGCCAGCGCGGCCGCGGTCAGCAGTCCGCGGCGGTTGACCTGGAACTCAGCCACCGGCCGTCACCAGCCCAGGCCGTGGCCGAAGGGGTAGGCGTCGGTGCCGGGCTGGTTCGGGTCGGGCACCGGGACCGGCAGCTTGCCGGTCGGGGCGATCTCGCCGAAGAGCACCTTGGTCAGCGATTCCATCGCCACCGCCTTGTCCGAGTAGGTGGCGACCCAAGCGGGCAGGTCGACGTGGCCCGCGTCGTAGGGGTCGCGGACGGCGGCCGCGACGACGGGCTTGCCGGTCTGCTGCAACGCGCGGACCAGGTCGAGCTGCCCGGCGTTGGCCTCGCTCCAAGCGGCGTTGGTGAGCACGACCGTCACGTCGTTCTGCTTGGCCTGCTCGACGGCCTGGTCGATCTGCTCCTTGGTCGGCTGCAGACCCGTTGCCAGCGCTGAGGTTTGCGGCCCGCGCGCGCCGATCTGCTTGGCCAGCGCTGCCGTGGCGTCGTCACCAGCACCGGTCACGAACATCTTGCCCGGCTTCTTCAGCGGCAGGACGCCGTCGTTGCGCAGCAGTGTCGTGGTGCGATCGGTGATCGCCTGCGCCTGGTCCAGGTGCTCCTTGCTGCCGACGAACCGGTCCACTTTGGACACATCGACGAACGGGTTGGCCAGCACTCCGCGGCCTTCCTTGAGCGCCAGGACGCGCGCCACGCTCTGGTCGATGCGCTGCTCGCTGAGCTCCCCGCTGCGCACCGCGTTGAGCACGCCGTCGATGGCGGCCTGCAGGTCGTTCGGCATCAGCAGCATGTCCGCACCGGCTTTGAGTGCCAGCACCGGGATCTCCGGGTCCGGGTGCTTCTGCCGCACGCCCTCCATCTTCAGCGAGTCGGTGATGATCACGCCCTTGAAGCCGAGCTCCTCGCGGAGCATCCCGGTGAGCACCTTCGGCGACAGCGTCGAGGGCTCGCCGGAGTCGTCGAGCTTGGGCACCACGATGTGCGCGCTCATCACCGCGTCCGTGGCGGCGCCGATGGCCTCCTTGAACGGCGGCGCGTCCAGCTGCTCCCACTGCTGGCGGTCGTGCTCGATCACCGGCAGCGCGGTGTGGCTGTCCTGGTTGGTGTCGCCGTGGCCGGGGAAGTGCTTGACCGCGGCCGACACCGTCTCGCCCGGCTTGGCGGAGTCCTCGTAGCCGCGGACCTGCGCGGCGGTGAGCTGCGCGGCCAGCGCCGGGTCGGAGGAGAAGGAGCGCACCCCGATCACCGGGTTGGCCGGGTTGACGTTGACGTCACCACTCGGCGCGAAGTCCTGGTTGAGCCCCATCGCGCGCAGTTCCTGGCCGGTGATCGCGGCGGCGCGCTCGGCGTCCTCCGGGGAGCGGCCGGCGCCGAGCGCCATGTTGCCGGGGAACTGGGTCGCGGGCTCGTGGATCCGGGTGACCTGGCCCTGCTCCTGGTCGGTGGAGATCAGCAGCGGCACCTTGGCCCCCGAGTTGACCGCGGCGTTCTGCAACCCGTTGGACAACTCGGCGATCTGCTTCGGCTCGTAGAGGCTGCTGGTCCAGGAGAAGTGGATGATGCCGCCGAGGTGGTACTTCTGCACCACCTGGGCCGGCGTGTCGACGCCGAACTCCTCCTTGTTCTTGGGGTCCGCGGTGTCCGCGGTGCGCCCGTAGGCGTAGGTGACGAAGAGCTGCCCCACCTTCTCCTCGAGCGTCATCTCCTTGAGCAGATCGGCGGGTCGGTGCGGCGCGGACGCACCACCGGTGGCCGTGAGCGTCACCGCTCCGACGGCCAGGGCGCTGAGCGCGATCGCGGCGCGGCGCGTGCGGGTCTTCGGGGACACGTTCGCCTCCCTGCGGGGCGGATCTTCGCCAGACGGGTAAGAGTTCACCACGAAATCGGACGATTTCGGAAGTTACTCACGACATCACGGCCGGTCAACGAAATCGGATCGGCGTGGGCGAAAGACGCCACGGCTGGAGGAAGGCAGAAATACGGCGGAGCCCGCCGATCGGATCGGCGGGCTCCGCCCCACTGCGCGAGTACTCGGGTTACCAAGCGTGCACTCTGTCGTAACTTCCGGGCTAGGCGTCCGGCGTCCCGGTACGCAACCCCGTGGAACGACCAGCCTTGTGTGCGGCAACGCGTGGGTGCTCCAAGCCTCGCACGCGGAGGTCTGATCGGGGTGGACGTTACTTCTCCTCCGTAACGTCCCTGGCCAATCAGCGTCCGCACCTCCATTTGTAGACGGTGACGCCCGTCACTGCAAGGGCTTCGAGCGCTGTCGACGTCGCGACTTCGCAGACTGGCGATCATCGCGCGCTTTGCGGTATGGCGTCAGCGAAATCGCGGGTCAGCGACGACGTCGCCAGGCGCGCAATCCCCACCACGCGGCGCCGGCCGCGGCGACCGCGCCCATCCCGACCCCGGCCGCGGTGACCGCCGCGCGCGAGGGGGTGGGGATCCGGGCCCGCAGCGACACCGGGTGGTCGAAGGCCAGCGACGGCCAGCCGCGCTGCACCGCTTCCTTGCGCAGCGCGCGGTCCGGGTTGATCACGGTGGGGTGCCCGACGGCTTCCAGCAGCGGCAGGTCGGTGATCGAGTCGGAGTACGCGTGGCACTCGGAGAGGTCGTAGCCGTTCTGCTCGGCGAGCTCGTTGGCGGCGATCGCCTTGTTCTCCGCCGAGCAGTAGAAGTCGACCTCGCCGGTGTAGCGGCCGTCGGCCACCACCATCCGGGTGCCCGACCAGTGGTCGGCGCCGAGCAGCTTCGAGATCGGGGCGACGACCTCCTCGCCGGAGGCCGACAGCACGACGATGTCGTGGCCCTGCTCCTGGTGCTCGGCGATCAGCTGGGTGGCTTCCTTGTAGACCAGCGGATCGACGATGTCGTGCAGGGTTTCCTCGACGATCGCGTTGACCTGCTCGACGTCCCAGCCGGAGCACAGCGACGTGATGTGCGCGCGCATCCGGTCCATCTGATCGGTGTCGGCACCGGCCAGCATGAACACGAACTGGGCGTAGGCGCTCTTGAGCACGGCCCGCCGGTTGATCAGTCCCTCTTGGAAGAACGGTCGGCTGAAGGCGAGCGTGCTCGACTTGGCGATGATCGTCTTGTCCAGGTCGAAGAACGCTGCCACCCGGCGGCCGGTGTGGGGCGAGGGGTTCGCGGGCTCTGTCACGCCGCACAGCATACGAGCTGCGGCGGGTCGATCGCGGGCCGCGCACGGGCCGTGGCCCGTACCGGTGTTATTTCACGCTGCGTGCATTCTGGCTCGGGTATTCCGGCTAGCGGGATACATTTCTTGACTCGAATGATTGCTTGCGTCTGATAGGTGCGCACCGAGAGCAATAACGTTCCCTCAAATGGACGGGGGGCATTGCGAGCGATCTGCGGGATACAGTGTGTGGAGTCCGGTCCGCCGGACTGGTTCAGCTCGACCCCCCGGAGCTGAACTGACGACGGCCCCCGCCCCTCCCCCCTGGCGGGGGTCGTCCCATTTCTGCGGTAGCTCCCCTGCGCGTCAGATGCGCGATTCTCGGAGTCGGCCGAGCGCGGCGGTCACGCCTGCGGGGTGGGTTTCGAGGTCTGCGATCGCAATGGGAAATCGAAATTCCGAGGTTTTTTCGGAATGCGGCGGATCGGTATGCGTTGCGGACTCGTCTTGTGCCGCGGGGGGTTCCGCTACCTGCGTTGCGGTGCGAGGCGTCCGGCAATCGCTTCTCTCGCAACCCTTTCGTGTAGTCGGAGTTGTCCACAGAGAACTGATTTGTCCACAGATTTCGAAAACCTCCTTGGCAGGAGTCGAAGTTCGGTGCACCGTGGTTGTCGAGCGGCCCGTTCGGGGTTTTCCGCTCCGATCCTCGATTCACCGGAAGGCTTTTGTCATGACTGCTGCACGTCCACTTCTTGTTGTGCGAGATGGCGACCTGGCCGAAGAAGTTTCGCGCCTGGCCGCCGCGTCCTGCGGTGAACTGGTGCGCGCCGGAGAACTGTCCGCACCGGCTTGGCGCGCGGCGCCGTTGGTGCTGCTCGACGCGGCTGCCGCAGCCGCCGGAGTAGCAGGTGGGTTGCCGCGAAGACGCGGCGTCGTCGTGCTCTGCCGAGATCCGACGCCGGAGCTGTGGCGGGTCGCGTTCGAGATCGGCGCGGACCAGGTGATCACCCTGCCCGCCCAGGAGACGGCGCTGATCGAGCTGCTGGCCGATGCGGCGGACAGCCCGCCGCAGGACGGCCGGGTCCTCGCGGTGCTGGGCGGTTGCGGAGGCGCTGGAGCGTCAGTGCTGGCCGCTGCTGCCGCGGTGCTCGCCGCTCGCGGTGGCGCGCGTGCGCTGCTGGTGGACTGCGATCCGCTGGGCGGCGGTGTCGACCTCGCGGTGGGCGCCGAGGCGGACGAGGGTTTGCGCTGGTCGGGGCTGGCGGTCAACGCCGGTCGGCTCGGGGCGAGCGCGCTGCACCAGGCGCTGCCCGAACGCCGGATCGGCTCTGGCGCGATCACGGTGCTGTCCTGCGATCGCGGCGGACCGTCCAGCGGGCTGACCCCGGAAGGCGTGCGAGCGGTGCTGGCGGCCGGTCGGCGCGCTGGCGATGTCGTGGTGTGCGACGTGCCGCGCGTCCTATCGGAGCCGGCTGCTGCCGCGCTGCGCGAGGCCGATCTCGCGGTGGTCGTCGTGCCAGCGGAGGTCCGCGCGGTGGCGGCGGCCGAGCGGGTCGTGGCGGCGGCCGGGGAGCACGCCGCGGGCCCCGTCCGCTTGGTCGTGCGCGGCCCCGCGCCAGGTGGACTCCGGTCGGCCGATGTGGTGCGAGCGGTGGGCGCCGAGGTTCTGGCCACCATGAGGCCAGAACCGCAGCTGCCGGCGCTCGTGGACTGCGGTGGGCTGGCGCGGCTGCGCCGTCGCGGTCCGGTGGCCCGAGCGGCCCGGCAGGTGCTGGCCGCGCTCGAACCGGCCTGAACCTTCTCGACGAGTTTTCCCCTGCGTTGAAAGGAGAGTCATGTCCACGAGTCGTGTTCTGGAACCGGCGGTCGGCGGTGCGGTGGACGGCGAGCTGCTGGCCCGGGTCCGCAACCGGCTGGTCGGTAGCGGTTCCGCCTTGACCTCCAGCGCCGTCGCCTCCGCGGTCCGCGAGGAATCCGGCGGGCTGGTGGCCGATGCCGATGTGCTCGCCGCACTTCGCCTTGTGCAGCAGGAGTTTCGCGGTGCCGGAGTGCTGGAACCGCTGCTGCACGACCCGGAGGTGTGCGACGTGCTGGTGACCGCGCCGAACAAGGTCTGGGTGGATCGCGGCAACGGCCTCCAGCGGGCTGCGGTGCGCTTCGCCGACGAGGACGCGGTGCGGCGCTTGGCGCAGCGCCTCGCGATGTCCACCGGCCGTCGGCTCGACGACGCGCAACCGTGGGTCGACGCCTGGCTACCGCAGGAGAGCACCTCCGGTGCGGTGCGGCTGCACGCGGTCCTGCCGCCGGTGGCGGGCGAGGGGACCTGCATCTCGCTGCGCATCCTCCGCCCGGCGGCGCACGACCTGGCCGCGCTGCAGCAATCGGGCGCGTTCGACGGGCCGACCGCGCAGGTGCTGCGCGAGGTAGTCGCCGCGCGGTTGGCATTCCTGGTGGTCGGTGGCACGGCGAGCGGGAAGACGACGTTGCTGGCGGCGATGTTGGGCGAGGTCGCCGAGACCGAGCGGATCGTCTGCGTCGAGGAGGCCGCCGAGCTGCACCCGAGCCATCCGCACGTGGTCCGGCTGCTCACCCGGCCGCCGAACGTCGAAGGCGTCGGCGAGATCCAGGTCCGCGACCTGGTGCGCCAAGCCCTGCGGATGCGGCCGGATCGGCTGATCGTCGGCGAGGTGCGCGGCGGCGAGGTCCGGGAGCTGCTGGCGGCGCTGAACACCGGCCACGACGGGGGCGGGGGCACGCTGCACGCGAATTCTCCGCAGGAGGTCCCGGCCCGGATGGAAGCGTTGGCCGCGCTGGGCGGGCTGTCGCGCACGGCGCTGCACAGCCAACTTGCCGCGGCCGTGCAGGTGGTGCTGCACGTTCGGCGGAGCGCGCAGCGGGGCCGGTACCTGGCCGGTATCGGCGTGATGCGGAGCGACGGGGAGCGGGTCCAGGTCGTTCCGGCCTGGCAGCGCGACGGCGGCTGGGCATCGGGCCGTGCGGACTTGGCCGCGCTGTTGTCGGCGAGGGGCGGTGCGTTGCCGTGCTGATCCCCGTGCTGCTGGCCGCAGCGGTGCTGTGCTGGCCGGTGGTCCGCTCCCGCGACCGGCTCGGGGTTCGAACGCGGCCAGCGCTCGGACCGGTGCGCCACGCGCGGTTGCTCGTGGTGCTGGTGTCATCGGTCGTCGGGCTCGTCCTAGCTGGTCCGGCAGGCCTTTTCGCGGGATCGGGGCTGGCGCTGCTCGGCGTGCACCACTGGCAGTCCGTGTGGCGGAGGCGGGATCGGCTCGCCCGTGCCGACGAGCTGACCGCTGGGCTGCGGCTGCTGGTGGCTCAACTGCGGGCGGGTGCGCATCCCGCGTCGGCGGCGGAAGGTGCTGCGGACGAGGCCGGACCGGCGGTCGCGGGAGTTTTCCGGGACATGGCCGCAACGGTGCGGCTCGGCGGGGACGTGGCCACCGTCCTGCGCGGATGCGAGCTCGTCGAGTTGCGCGCGCCGCTGGGGCGGATCGCCAGGGCGTGGGCGTTGGCGGAACGGCACGGCGTCGCGCTGGCCGACCTGCTCGACGCGGTCCGTCGCGATGTCGAGCGGCGCTCGGCGTTCCGCCGCGGGGTCGAGGCGAAGCTGGCCGGTCCGCGCTCGACGGCAGCGGTGCTCACCGGGTTGCCGATCTGCGGCCTGCTGTTCGGCGAAGCAATCGGATCGGGGCCGCTCGAGGTGCTCAACGGTGGACTGGTGGGACAGCTGTTGTTGCTGGTGGGCGTGGCCCTGCTGGCGGCTGGGGCGATCTGGACGTTGCGGCTGACCGAGGCGGTGCAGTCATGATCGAAGTCGCCCCGGTGCTCGCGGCGGTTGCGGTGCTGATCGCCCCCACCGCGTCGGGACGGGAAAGGCTGCGGTCGCTGCGTCCGCGATCCCGGCCGAAGCAGCGGGCGTCCGCCGTCGCGTGGCTGCTCCCGCTGGCCGTGGGATCGGTCGCCGTGCAGGTGTTCGGCCTGGTCATGGGGGTCCTGATCGGCTTGGCCGCGGCGATCGCCGCGCGCCGGTGGTCGGTGGCCCGAAGACGCGAGCGCACCGATCCGCTGGTGCTGGCGGCCGGCTGGGACCTGCTCGCCGCCGGAATGCGGGCAGGACTGCCGGTGCCGGTGGTCGTGCAGGCGGTGGCCGACGAACTCGCCGGCGCCGCGCGCCGAACCCTGCGCGAGGTCGCCGATCACCTCGCGCTCGGATCGGACGCGGTGACGAGCTGGGAACCGGCGCTGTCGAACCCGGACACCGCCGAGCTCGCCCGCGCGGCGAGGCGAACGGCCCGCACCGGCCAGGGCCTGGCCGAGGTGGCCGCCGAGCTGGCCGAGCACGCCCGCGCCACGGTCACCGAGCAGGCCGAAGCACGTGCCCAACGAGCGACGGTGTGGATCTCCGCGCCGCTGGGCCTGTGCTTCCTGCCCGCGTTCCTGTGCCTCGGCGTGGTCCCCGTGGTCATGGGAACTCTGCATCGGCTGACCGTGCCCTGGTGATCGACAAATCCACTGTGGACATTTGGAGGAGAGATGGTGGATCTGCACTTCCCCGTTCGCCGGCTGCGCGCGTTGCTGCGCGGCGACGGCGGGATGACGACGGCTGAGTACGCGATGGGGACGGTGGCGGCGGTCGCCTTCGCCTCGCTGCTGTTCGACATCGTCACCGGCGGCACGATCAAGGACGCGCTCGCCGGTCTCATCGAGCGCAGCCTGGAGGGTGGCGAGGTCTGATGACCGCACAGGTGGCTCCGGTGCCGCACGGCGCCGGAGCGCCCGACCGCGGCGCGGTGACGGTCGAAGCCGCACTGGGCATCTGCTCGGTGGTGGCGGTGTTCGTGCTGGCCCTGGTCGGTGCCAACGCGCTGATCGGCCACCTCCGCTGCACGGACGCGGCGGTCGAGGCAGCTCGCCTGGCGGCGCGCGGAGACCAGGCGCGCGTCGAAGAAGCGGTCCGCCGGATAGCACCGGCAGGTGCGGCGCTGGAGATGCAGGTCGACGGAGACGTCGTCCGCGCGGAGGTGAGCATGCCGCTGCCCGCCCAGCTGTCCGGGCGCTGGCTGCACGCGCGGGCGGTGGCCGTGCTGGAACCGGGCGTCGAAGGGCAGGTGGTGCGATGAGCGGCGATCGGGGAGCGGCCACTGCGTTGTCCGCGATCCTCGCGCTGGCACTGCTCGCGCTGCTCGTGTTCGTCGTCCACCTCGGTGCGGCCGTCACTGCTCGGCACCGGGCGGAAGGTGCTGCCGACCTGGCGGCGTTGGCCGCCGCAGCGCACGCGCCGCGCGGGCCGGAAGTGGCGTGCGAGCGGGCTGCGGAAGTCGCCGACGGCATGCGCGTCGCGGTCGTCGAGTGCCGATTGGAGGGCTGGAACGCCCGCGTGACCGTTCAAGCTGATCTTCCCGCGACTCCGCCGTTCGGCGGAAAGGCCAGCGCACGGGCGCACGCAGGGCCGATCGACGGGTGATCGGGGTAGCCACGACGAACGGTCGATGAACGGTTGGGGAAGTCCGCGCCATCAGTGCTTCCGAAACCGTTCATCCAGATGATCTTTCTGCTGACGTGTTCCGCCCGAGCGCGTTCGTCGCGGCTGAACGACCGGTCGCCGACGCGGGGTGTACTCGGCGGGGTGGCATGCCGTTGATTAGAGGTGTGAGCGGGACGACTCAACGAGTTCACGACAACGAGGTCGAGAACAGGTGGTTCCCCCGAAGACCACCGGTCAACCGCCCACTGTGGAGCAAGGAGGCGGAACAGATGCAATGGTCGGCGGAGAGGTGGCAGAGCGCCTTCCGCGGCGTCCCGGCCCACCCGGCCGGGTTGACCAGCAGCCGGATCGAACTGCGCGTGCAGGCAATCGGATTCGCTTCGCGCGGTTGGCCGGTGCTTCCCGGAACCTATCCCGATGGAGACCACTGGATCGGCCGGCACGGTCGCCAGGAGCACGGCCCGATGCCGGTGCACCGCGACTGGCAGACCCGGCTGGGCACCAACCCCGACGAGGTGACGGCCTGGTGGGCCGAGCACCCCTACAGCCTGCTGATCGCGACCGGCAGCACGGTCGACGCGCTCGAGGTCGACCCGGTCCTCGGCCGGGCCGGAGCCTCGGTGCTGCGCGCCCTCGGCTTCCCGGTGCCGATCGTGGCGACCCCGAAGGGACGCTGGTACTTCATGATGGCCGGTGGTGGTGAACTCGCCCCCGAGCTGGCCGACGTGCCCGGAATCCGCTTGCACGGCAAGGGGAGCTGGGTGCCCATGCCACCCTCCGCCTACCCGGGCGGTTCGGTGCACTGGAGGGTCAAGCCGGAGGTCTGCGCCTGGCGGCTGCCCACTCCGGACTTCGTGCAGGAAGCGCTCTGCACGGGTCGGGAGAACCTCGAGAACGACCCAGACGTGGCGGAACTCCTCGCGGCGAGCAGCTAACCCTGCCGACCGTGCTGGCGCCGAGCGGATCGGCATCCGCGCCCGGGCTCCCCGACACGACCGGACACGCACACATCCGAGCACGCAACGGTTCCTCTGTGCTCAAGACCCGTTGTGGACGGTCGTGCAGCCCAGCCGATCCTCACCCAGCGCCACCCCCGAGCACGGTCGACACCGCGTCGAGAACAGCCACCGCCCCCGCCTTGTCCAGCGGTTCGTTGCCGTTCCCGCACTTGGGCGACTGAACGCAGGACGGGCACCCAGCCGGGCAATCGCAGGAAGCGATCGCTTCCCGCGTCGCGGCCAACCAAGGGATCAATGCGGCAAAACCGCGATCGGCGAATCCGGCCCCTCCCGGATGCCCGTCGTGCACGAACACCGTTGCCTCCCCGGTGTCGACGTGCATCGCGGTGGACACCCCGCCGATGTCCCAACGATCACAGGTCGCGAACAGCGGTAGCAGGCCGATCGCCGCGTGCTCGGCGGCATGCAGCGCACCGGGGATGCGCGCCGGATCCAGCCCGGCGCCCCCCGGTGCGCTGCTCATCAGCAACTCGGAGCTGACCGTGTACCAGACGGCGCGGGTCAGCAGGGTTTGCGCCGGGAGGTCCAACGCGACCTGGTCCAGCACCTGCCCGGACGGACGTTTCCGCAGGTAGCCGACGACCTGCGAGGTCACTTCCACCTCGCCCAGGCAGATCGTCACACCCCGTCCGGTGTCCTGGCGCTCGATGGTCCGCAGCACCGAGATGTCCACGACGTTGCGCGGCGAGGTCGTCCAGTCCGGACTCTCCGGGTGCACCAGCGCGATACCGGTCTCCAGGTCCAGGTCGTCGACCACGAACGATTCGCCGCGGTGCAGGTACACCGCGCCCGGGTGCACGGTGCCGCAGGCGGAATCCGGATCCACCGTGCCCAGCATCCGGCCGGAATCGCCCTCCACCACCGCGACCGGGTGCCCGCCGGCGCCGCGCAGCTCCACCGTCCGGTGTGGACGTTCCCGGGAGGTCCAGAACCAGCCGTGCGGGCGTTTGCGCAGCACGCCGTCCGCGGTGAGCGCCTGCACCGCGAGCTGCGCGGGTTCGCCGCCGAAGATCTCGAACGACGTCTCGTCGAGCGGCAGTTCCGCGGCTGCGCAGGCCAGGTGCGGTTCGAGCACGTACGGGTTGGTCGGGTCGAGCACCGTGGCCTCGACCGGCCGGTCCAGCATCGCGGGCGGGTGGTGCACCAGGTAGGTGTCCAGCGGATCGTCCCTGGCCACGAACACCACCAGCGCGCCTTCGCCGTCCCGCCCGGCGCGACCGGCCTGCTGCCAGAACGAGGCGAGGGTGCCCGGGTAACCGGCGACCACCACGGCGTCGAGCCCGGCGATGTCGACGCCCAGCTCCAGCGCGTTGGTGGTCGCCACCGCGAGCAGTTCGCCGGTGAGCAGCGAGCGCTCCAGCTCGCGCCGGTCCTCGGGCAGGTATCCCCCGCGGTAGGAGGCGACCTTGGCGGGCAAGTCATCGTCCACTTCGGACAGAGCGCGCTGCGCGGCGATCGCGGCCAGCTCGACACCGCGCCGGGATCGGATGAACGCCAGCGTCCGGGCGTCCTCGATGACCAGCTCCGTCATGATCCGCGCCGCCTCGGTGCCCGCGGCCCGGCGCACCGGGGCGCCGTTCTCGCCGAGGATTTCCTCCAGCAGCGGCGGTTCCCAGAGCGCGATGGTCCGGGCTCCGCGCGGTGAGCCGTCGTCGGTGATGGCGCGGCAGGGCACTCCGGTGAGGCGTTCGGCCAGCGCATCCGGATCGGACACGGTTGCGGAAGCGAGCACGAAGACCGGGTCGGCGCCGTAGTGCTGCGCGATCCGGCGCAGTCGGCGCAGCAGCAGCGCGACGTGCGACCCGAACACGCCGCGGTAGGTGTGGCACTCGTCGACCACGATGTGGGTGAGCCGCCGGAAGAACCGGGCCCAGCGGCCGTGGCCGGGCAGGATCCCGTAGTGCAGCATGTCCGGGTTGGTGAAGATCCACCGGCCGTGCGCGCGGATCCAGTCCCGCTCGACCTGCGCGGTGTCCCCGTCGAAGGCGGCCGCGCGGACCTCCTTCAGCCCGAGCTCGTCGACGGTGCGCAGCTGATCGGCGCCCAGAGCCTTGGTGGGCGCGAGGTAGAGCGCGGTCGCGCGGTCGTCTTCGAGCAGCCGGGCCAGCACCGGCAGCTGGTAGACCAGCGACTTGCCCGATGCCGTGCCGGTGGCGACCACGACGTGCTCGCCGGCCCGGACGGCTTCGGCGCCTTCGACCTGGTGCACCCACGGCCGTTCGGCGCCGCGGTCGCGGAGGGCGTCGACCAGCTGCGGCGAGGCCCACTCCGGCCAGTCGGCGGTGCGGGCCGGGCGGTTCGGCAGCTGCGCGACGTGGCGGATCGGTGATTCGCCGGTCGGCACCCCGGCCAGCACGCGGTCGAGCAACCGCTTCCCTGTGTTCTGGTCCGCTGCGCGCACACCAGCGAGCCTCGCACAGCCGGGTGTCAGGCCTGCGCACGAGTTCCCGGTTCTCGCAGTCGTGTCGGTATCGCTCGATCGGTTGGTTCTGGCCATCCGGTCGGGGAGCCCGCTGGCAGCCGTCGAACCGCGGCGGATCCTGCGAGGGCGCATCCTATACCTCATGTCACCCGATCGGTCCAAATCAAGATCGGCCCGTCTGGGTGATCAAGTTGGCTACTGGATCGATCAATCGATAACAAATTCCCACGTCGGAGAGAGGTGCACATCACACCGTGAGGTAAGCCACTTGTGGCCTGAATAGACTTCCGATCCACGACGTCGCCACGGACGGCCAGCGGACGATTACCGGCCGTGCGGGCGGGGCCGCCTACCGCGCACTGGAGCCGGTCGAGAACGGCGGGCATTCCGGTGCTGAACCGAGCACAACCCAGGAGGACGGATGTCCCTGCTCACCCCGGTCCAGCACGGCTGGGCCCAGGGCGCTGCACCACCGAGCTCGCAATCCCGGATGAACCTCGCCCAACAAGCCTCCGGAATCGAACTCGGCGGCGCCGAGTACGCGGTCGTCGGCGTGGTCATGGTGATCGCCGTGGCCGCGCTGGCCTTCGGATACGTCCTGATCAAGGAGGTGCTGGCCGCCGGACAGGGCACGGCCAAGATGCAGGACATCGCCCGAGGCGTGCAGGAAGGCGCCTCGGCCTACCTCAACCGGCAGTTCCGCACCCTGGCGATCTTCGCGGTGGTCGTGTTCCTGCTGCTGTTCGCGCTGCCCGCGGAGACCATCGGCGAGCAGATCGGCCGTTCGATCTTCTTCCTGTTCGGTGCCGCGTTCTCAGCCGCCATCGGCTACCTCGGCATGTGGCTGTCCACCCGCGCGAACGTGCGCGTCGCGGCGGCCGCCCGCGAAGCCGGTGAGGGGCGCGAGAAGGCGATGCGCGTCGCGTTCCGCAC